>NZ_JBEOXU010000041.1:0-45559 GCF_040296725.1 Streptomyces sp. NPDC002044 | reverse complement strand
TGCGGTACGTGCTCGGCGTGCCGGCCGGCGAGGGCGGCGTGGCAGCGCTCCTCCAGGCCGGGCCGGTCCTCCGGCGCACCCACCCCGCCGTCGCGACCGGCTCGCACGCGCTCCGGCTGACGGGACCGCTCGACACCCGGCGGCTGCGGGACGCCCTGACCGGGGTGCTCCGCCGCCACGAGGCGCTGCGCACCCGGCTGACCGGGGCCGCCGCCGGGCGGCCGCTGCTGGAGGTGGATGAGGAGCCGGTCCTGCGGTTCACCGAGGCCGACCTCAGCGGTTTCACCCCGGAGGCCGCGGCCGCCCGTACCGCCCTGCAGATCACCGAGAGCGCCTCCACCGTCCTGGACCTGGAGAGCGGCCGCACCAGCGCGTTCCGGCTGCTGCGGACCGCCCCCGACGAGCACGTCCTGATCCTCGCCTCGCACCTCGCCGTCTTCGACGGCTGGTCCTCGGGGGTCTTCCTCGCGGACCTGGCCGCCGGCTACCGCGAAGGCGCCGGTCATCTCCCGCCGCCCGAACTCCAGTTCCCCGACTACGCGGCCTGGCAGCACCGCTGGCTCGACGGCCCCGACGGCTCCGCCGAACTCGCGCGCCGCCGGGCGGTGTTCGCGTCCGACCCGCGCGCCCGCCGGGCCGCCGGCGGGTTCGAGCGCGGCCACCTGCCGGTACGCCTGGCCCGCGGGCCGGTCGCCCGGGGGCTGGAGCTCGGCGCGGCCGAGGGTGCCACCCCGTTCATGACCCTGCTGGCCGCGCTGGCCGTCGTACTGGCCCGCCGGGAGGGCCGTACCGCGGTGGTGATCGGCACCCCGGCCGCGGGGCGGTTCGCCGGCGCGCTCGAAGGCGCCGTCGGGCAGTTCACCACCGTCGTGCCGATCCGGCTCGACCTGACGGGCGGGCCCGTCTTCCGGGAGCTGCTGCACCGCACCCGGGCCGCCGTCGCCGACGCCCTCGGCCACCAGCGCCTGCCCGTGGACGTCCTGTTCTCGGACGGCACGCCGCCGCCCTACGACGTGCTGTTCGCCCTCCACAACTATCCGGCCGTCCCCCTGGACCTGCCCGGCATCGAGGTGGGCCAGCTGCCCGGGCCGCCCGCCCGCCACCTGGAGCTCTACAGTCCCGACCCGTCCGCCGCCCTCGCCTGCGTCGGCCTCGTCGAACGGGACGGCGAGATCGGCGGCACCGCCGAGTACAACCGGCACGCGGCCGCGCCCGAGGACGTGCGGGGCCTGCTCACCGGAATCGAGGAGGTGCTGGACCGGGCCCACACCGCCCCCGCATCCCCGCTCACCCCCCGGCACTAGGGAGTTGCCCGTGCTCACCACCGAGTTCTACCGCGCGCCCGCGGACTGCGGGCTCGTACGGAGCGGGGCCGACGTGCCCCGCACCCCCATGCGGGCCCTGCGCGAGGACGTCCACGACATCCTGGTCGCCGCGCCCGTCGCCGAGGCCCGCCGCACCCGCGACCCGAGACCCGTCCACCGGGCCCTGGGAGAGCGGGGCCTGCTCGCCCCCCAGTGGCCGCTGGAGTACGGGGGGCGCGGCGTCAGCCAGGTCGCGGCCGCCGTGCTGGTCGAGGAACTGGCCATGCACGACGTGCCCGACCTGCTGCACACCCTCACCGTGCAGATCGTCGGCTCCACCCTGCTCAACGTCGCCAGCCCGGCGATGAAGGCCCGCCACCTGCCGGGCTTCGCCGCCGGCACCGCCTTCGGCTGCGTGCTGTTCAGCGAACCCCAGGCCGGCTCGGACCTCAACATCCTCTCCACCCGCGCCGTCTCCGACGGGAAGGGCGGCTACAAGCTGTACGGCACCAAGGTCCACTCGCTCTTCGCCCGGATGGCCGACTACGGGCTGTGCCTGGCCCGCGGCGAGGACGACGCCTTCAGCCTGTTCCTCGTCCCCCTGGCCCAGCGGGGCGTCACCATCCGGCAGATCCCGGGCATCATGGACGACGCCTTCCACGAGGTCACCCTGGACGGCGTGGCCGTGACCGCCGACGACGTGGTCGGCGAGAGCGGCCAGGGCTGGGCGATCGTCGTCAAGACCCTCGCCTTCGAGCGCACCGGCCTGGACTACTACGTCAAGGCGCTGCGCTGGTACCGGGCCGCCGTGGAACGCCTGGAGGCCCACACCGACCGGCTGGAGGCCGGCCAGCACGACCAGATCGGCCTGGCCAAGCTCAACGCCCGGCTGCTCGCGGCGGGCACGCTGGTCCGCCGCGTCCTCACCCGCCTGGACCGGGGGGAGCTGAACGAGGACGAGGCCGCCGCGGCCAAGTGGTACACCACCGAACTCGCCGCCGAGGTGGCCTGGTGGGCCGCGGAACTCGACGGCGACCGCAGCATGACCCTCGACGACCCCGAGGTCGACGGGGTGGCACACCCACTCGATTCGGCGATGCGCGAAGCCCCGGGAATGCGCATATCCGGCGGCACCGCCGAAATGATGCTGGAGACGCTGGCCCGGCTGCGTCTCGACTCAGGGGCGGAGGTACGGCCGTGACACCACAGGCGGTCAACGGGAACGGGACGGGCGGCGGAGCGCCGGCGGCGCCCGAACGCTGGCGCGAGCGGGAGGACGAGGACTCCCTCTTCCGGCAGCTCCGGCTCACCGTGCGCCAGGGCCTGGAGGTCGACGGGGACACCCCCGGCGGCGCCTGGGAGGCGCTGACGCAGGTCGGCGCGTGGGAGTTCGCGCTGCCCATCGAGAAGGACGGCCTCGACCTCGGCCAGGCGGTCCTGGCCATGGTCTGCGAGGAGGCGGGCAACTCCATGCAGCCCGTACCACTGCCCGACACCCTGCTCGCCCTGGACCTGGTCTCCGGGCTCGGCCCGCTCGCACCGGAGTCGGCCGACGCCCTGCTCGACCGGGTGCGGACCGGGGAACTGCCCCTCGCCGTCCCCGGCCGGCTGCCCGACCCGCGCGGCGTCGTACCGCCGGGCATCACCTGGAAGCCCGACGGGGACACCGGCGGCGTCGTGCTCACCGGCGCGGGCGGCCCCTTCGCCGCGGGCGTCGGCGCGGGCGCCCTGCTGGTCCTGGCGAGCGGCCCCGACGGCCCGTGCGTGGTGCTCGTCGAGCTGCCCGCGGCGGGCGTGCAGGTACGCCCGCTGCGCGACCACGGCGGCGGCGCCGTCTCCAGCGCCGTCTTCGACGAGACCCGGATCCCGGCGGAGTCGGTGCTGCTGCGCGGCCTCGCCGCCGAGCACGCCCTCGCCCGCGTGGGGCTGCGGGCGGCGGTGCACCAGGCGTCCCTGCTGGCGGGGATCACGGCGGCCGCGCTCACCGCGGTCGTCTCCCGGATCCGGGGCCGGCAGCAGTTCGGCCAGGCCCTCGTCAAGCACCAGGGGCCGCGGCTGCGCGTCGCGGGACTGCTGGCCCGGCTGGACGCCGTCCGCTGGGCCGTGGGCGACGCCGCCCGCGACCTCGACGAGGGGCGCCTCACCCCGGGGGAGGCCGCCGGACTGATCGCGCTCACGGCGGAGACCACCCTCGACGTGACGCGCGACGCGGTCCACCTCCACGGCGCCTCCGGCCTGGTCCGCGACGGCCTGGTGGCCGGCTGCTACCGGCGCGCGGCATGGGAGGCCATGCGCTGCGGGCGCCCGGCCCAGCTGTGGGACACCGCGGCGCACACCCCCTGAGGACCGGCCCCGTACGGGACGCCGTGCGGCCGTACGGGAAAGGGGCCCCCGCCCAGCGGGAACCCCTGCCCCTGCGCCTCCCGGGCGGGGCCGGATCCGCCGGCCCCGCCCGGGACACCTCACTCCAGGTCGCGGCGCATGACCCAGCGGTGCCGCTTGTCGCTCTTGGCCTCGGTCCGCGTGATCCGGCGGAAACCGGCCCGCTCGAACATGTCCATCGTCCCGACGTAGGCGAGCGTGGGATTGACCCGGCCGCCCTCCGGGTCGACCGGATACCCCTCCACGGCCGGCGCGCCGTGCGAGCGCGCGTGTTCGACGGCCCCCTCCAGCAGACCGGAGGCGACCCCCTTCCCGCGGAACTCCTTGCGCACGACGAAGCAGGTCACCGACCACACGGGCAGGTCGTCCACCGGTGTGATGGTCTTGGAGGCGGTGAGCCGGTCGAGCTGGCGGCGCGGCGCCACGTTGCACCAGCCGGCCACCTCGCCGCCCACGAAGCCGAGGACCCCGGGCGGGGGATCGGCCTTCTCGGCGAGGGTGCGCAGGTGTTCGCCCCGCTCGTCCGCCGTCATCCGGCCGTAGTCGCCGGTGGACAGCCGCCACGCCATGCACCAGCACGTGTGCGCGCTCTTCTTCGGCTGGAGCACCTTGCGGACGTCGTCCCACAGATCCGCCGTGGCGGGCCGTACTTCTAAACTCATGGCGCTACTTCACTCTCTTCCGCTCTTACAAGTGCCCCGCGGGTGCGAAGTTGCGCACCCCGGGGACGACTTCGATCCTGACCGCGGCCAGGACCTCCAGGGCACGCTGACACGCTTCCCGTCCTACATCCAGATGGGTGACCAGCCGGATCACGTCCGGTCCGGGCGCGGTCACCAGCACTCCCTTCCGTGCGGCGCGTGCGACGACCGCCTCGGCGCCGGGCGCCTCGACGAGGACGATGTTGGTCTCGGGCGGGCGGCGCACCGCGAACCCCGCGTCCCGCAGACCCGCCGCCAGCAGGCTCGCGTGGGCGTGGTCCTCGGCGATCCGCTCCACGTGGTGGTCCAGGGCGTACAGTCCGGCGGCCGCCAGGATGCCCGACTGCCGCATGCCGCCGCCCAGGCCGTGCCGCAGCCTGCGCGCCCGCGGCAGGTGTTCGGCCGCCAGCAGCAGGACGGAGCCGACCGGTGCGCCCAGCCCCTTCGACAGGCAGACGGCGAGCGAGTCGGCCGTCGCGCCGTACGCCGCCGCCGACGTCCCGCTCGCGGCCATGGCGTTCCAGATCCGGGCGCCGTCCATGTGGACCGACACCCCGGCCCGCGCCGTCAGCTCCCGCACCGCGCGCAGCGTCTCCAGCGGATGGACCGTACCGCCGGCCCGCGTGTGGGTCTGCTCGACCTCCACCGCGCGGGTGCCCAGGGTGTACGGGTTCCCGCGCCGGACCACCCCGGCCAGCGCGGCCGCGGTGATCACCCCGCGGTCCGCCGCCACCGTCCGCGTCTGGATCCCGCCGTAGCGGGCCGGGGAAGCCTCCTCGTGCGCCAGGATGTGCGCCTCGGCGTCGCACACCAGCTCCTCGCCCGGGCCCACGAGCAGCTGGAGCCCGATCTGGTTGGCCATCACCCCCGACGGCACGAACAGGGCGGCGCCGAAGCCGAAGAGCCCGGCGAGCCGGTCCTCCAGGGCGCGCACCGTCGGATCCTCGCCGAACAGGTCGTCACCGACCTCGGCGGCCGCCATGGCGGCCCGCATCCGAGGGCCCGGCCGGGTCACGGTGTCGCTGCGCAGGTCGACCGCCGGGGGGGCCGCGGCCCCCGCGCCGGGGTGGGGCCCGGAGTGGGGCCCGGGGTGGTTCGGGTTCGTCATGACGGTAGGTCAGCTCCTCGTTCGCGTGGGCGTGGGGTCAGGTCGCGGGCCGCCACCCAGTCCAGCAGGGGGCGCACCAGCAGCCACGTCTCCCGCACCAGGTCCGCGGCGCGGGCCGTGTGCAGGCCGGCGTCCGGCCCGAAGCGGCGGCCCGCGTCGATCTTGCGGTGGCGCAGCAGGTCCAGCCTCGGGTGGTCCGCCGGGACGCCCCGTGGACGGGACTTGAGCCGGTCGCCGCCGATGGTGAACCCGTGGGTCTCCAGCCGGGCCGTGACGGCCGCCAGCTCCGCGCCGCCGCCCTCCTCCTCGACGGCGGCGCGGTAGCGGGCGACCTCGGCGCCGCCGTACGGGTAGTAGCGCCCGGAGGCGTACAGTCCGTGCCGGTCCAGGTGCACCCACAGGCCCAGACAGGGCAGCAGGTCCAGGTAGGCGCCCTGATAGGTCTTGTACGGCGACTTGTCGTGCGACATCCGGGTGTCGCGGACCGGGCCGAGCACCCGCACGCCGCCCGGCCCGGACGACTCCCCGAAGGTTCCGTTCAGTTCGGCGGCCAGTTCGTCCATCGGCCCGCGCACGTCGCGCTCGTACCGTTCGCGGTGGCGCAGCCGCCAGGAGTCCCTGTCGTTGTCGTCCGCGAGGTCCTCGTACAGGCGCAGTGCCGAGGGCGGGAAGCCGCCGAAGGTCACGGAAGGTACCCCGGCAGGGGGTGACGGGCGCACAGCTCGCTGACCCTGGCGCGCACCCGGTCCCGCACCGCGTCCGGCAGGACGCCGCCCGGCTCGCGCAGTTCCTCCAGGACGTCGGCGACCAGGTCGGCGCACTCGGCGGCCACGGTGCGGTCCATCCCGCGGGCGGCGAGGGTGTTGGTGCCGAGGCGCAGCCCGCCGGTCACCCTTACGGGGGTGGTGTCACCGGGCACCCGGTTGCGGTTGACGACGATCCCGCAGGACTCCAGGGCCTGTTCGGCCACGTCACCGGTGACCCCGGTGCCCCGCAGGTCGAGCAGGACCATGTGGGTGTCGGTGCCGCCGGTGACCAGGCGCAGACCCCGGTCGGTCAGCCGCTCGGCGATGGCCTGAGCCCCGTCGGCGAGGCGCTTGGCGATCTCGGCGAAGTCGGGGCTGGCCACGAAGTCCAGCGCCCGCGCCTTCGCCGCCACCGAGGCCAGGTCGGGGGTGCCCTGGGTGAAGGGGAACACGGCGCGCCGCAGCGTCGCGGCCAGGGTGCCGCGCTCCGGACCGGAGGTGCGGGCGTCGCGGCCCAGCAGGATCAGCCCGCCGCGGGGGCCGTACAACTGCTTGTAAGTGCTGGTCGTCGTCACGTGGGCGTGGTCGACGGGGCTCTGGTGCAGCCCGGCCGCGACCAGGCCGGCGATGTGCGAGATGTCGGCGAGGAGGTAGGCGTTGGCCTCGTCGGCGATCTCCCGGAAGCGGGCGAAGTCGATGCTGCGGGGGTAGGCGCTCGCCCCGCACACGATCAGCTTCGGGCGGTGCTCCAGGGCCAGTTCGCGGATCTGGTCGTAGTCGAGCAGCCCGTCCGGCGTCACCCGGTAGCCGTGGGCCCGGTAGTAGCGGCCGGTCACCGAGGCGGGCGAGCCGTGGGTGAGGTGGCCGCCGCAGTCCAGGTCGAGGCCGAGGAGGCTGTCGCCGGGGCTGAGCAGCGCCGTGATCACGGCCAGGTTCGCGGAGGAACCGGAGTGCGGCTGCACGATCGCGTCCTGCGCGCCGAAGGCCGCGCACGCCCGCTCGATCGCCAGGCGCTCGATGTCGTCGGCGACCCCGCACCCGGCGTGGTACCGGTTCCCCGGGAATCCCTCGGCGGTCAGGTTGCCGAGGGCGCTGCCCTCGCAGGCCAGGACGGAGGGGTCGGCGACGCTGGACGCCGCGACCATCATCAGGGTGTCGCGCTGGCGGGCCGACTCCCGGGCCAGCAGCGCGTACAGGACGGAATCGCGCTCTCTCAGTCTGCGCGTGGCGTGGCCGGCGAAGTCGACCAGGTCGGGATCGGCTCCGGGAACGGGCGGCGCCACCGCGACGGGCGGCGCCTCCTCGTCCGCGGGACCGGTGACGGGCGCGGGCAGGGTGAGACTCATGACTGTCCCCTCTCGGATGGGTCGTGATGACCGTGCGGGCTGTGCTCTACGGGGCGACGGCGGCGCCCCCCGCGGCCTCGTCCGCCTCGTCCGCCTCCAGTTCGCCGAAGACCTCGGCGGCCGTGACGGCCTCCGCGCCGTGCTGCTCGTCCGCGGCGATCTTCCCGGCCAGCTCGGAGATCAGCGGGTTCTGGAACACGGTCTTGACGGGTACCGGAACCCCGAGGAGCTCCTTGAGGAGGCCCGCCAGCCGGGTGCCGCTGAGCGAATCGCCGCCCAGGCTGAAGAAGTTGTCGCCGGGCGTCACCCGGTCCAGGCCGAGGATGTCGGCGACCGCCGCGCAGAGCACGAGTTCCAGGGCGCTGCCCGTTCCGGCCGGCGCCTCGTCGGCGGCCGAGTCCGAGGCGGACTGCTGCCGACCGGCGGACTCCGCCAGCCGCAGCCGGTCGACCTTGCCGTTGCGGGTCAGGGGCAGCTCCGCCAGCACGGTGAGCGCGGACGGCACCATGTACGCGGGGAGCTGCGCGGCGAGCCGCTCCAGCACCGGCCCGGCCGCCCCGGGGCCCGATTCCGACACGACGAACGCGTGCAGCCGGCGCACCCCGTGGGCACTGGCCGGGGCCACCACCACGGCCGCCTCGACGTCGGCGTCCTGGCGCAGCACGGACTCGATCTCGCCGAGCTCGATCCGGTGGCCCTGGATCTTCACCTGGAAGTCGTCGCGGCCCAGGATCTCGATGGCGCCGTCGGGCAGGTAGCGGCCCAGGTCGCCCGTCAGGTAGGCCCGTTCCCCGGTCTCGGGCAGGTTCACGAAGCGGCTGCCGGTGCGCTCCGGGTCGTTCCAGTAGCCGAGCGCGAGCCCGACATCGCTGGCCACGGCCATCTCGCCGACCACGCCGAGGGGGCGTTCGTACGCGGTGGCGTCGACGATGTAGTACCGCTGGTTCGTGATGGGCCTGCCGTACGGGATGCTCGTCCAGGACGGGTCGACCTCGCCGATCGGCTGGAACAGCGACCAGCAGATCGTCTCGGTCGGACCGCCCGAGCCCACCACCTCGATCCGCGGGCTCTGTGCCCTCAGCCGGTCGGGCAGGGTCAGCGGGATCCAGTCGCCGGACAGCACCGACAGCCGCAGGGACTCCAGGGGCCGGGCGCCGTCTCGCCGCTCGCGCACCTCGGCCTCTCCGACGAGCAGCTCCATCAGGACCGGCACCGAGTTCCACAGCGTGACCCGCTCCGCCCGCACCAGGTCGGCCCAGACGTCGGGCTCCGCGTGCTCGAACGGCGGCGGGACCACCACGGTCCCGCCCTGGGTCAGCACCCCGAACACGTCGTAGATCGACGCGTCGAAGTGCAGCCCCGAGATGGCCAGCAGCCGGTCCCGTTCCCCGACGCCGAAGCGGGCGGCGACGTCCTGGACCAGGTTGACCACGCCGATGTGGTCGACCATCACGCCCTTGGGCTCACCGGTGGAGCCCGAGGTGAAGATCGTGTACGCGAGGTCCGCCGGCGTCTGCGCCGTGTCGGGCCGGGTGGCGTCGCCGGACTCGAAGTCGCGGTCCACGCGGTAGCGGCGGGCCGTGGGCGGCCAGCTGACCCGGGACTCCAGGGACGACTGCGTGAGGATCCGGTCGACGCCGGCCTCGGTGAGCAGCCGGCGCAGCCGCTCCGGCGGCACCGACGGGTCCAGCGGCAGGTAGGCGGCGCCGGAGGCGAGGACGCCGTAGACGGCGGCGTACTGCTCCCAGCCCTTCTCCATCACCACGGCCACCAGCTCGCCGGGGGCCGCCCCGTGGTCGCGCAGGGTGCGCCCGATCCGCCAGGCGTACGCGGCCAGTTCGGCGTAGCTCAGGCGCCGGTCGCCGTCGACGACGGCCTCGGCTTCGGGCGTGCGCTCGGCCTGCGCGGCGAACAGCTCGTGCAGGGTGGTGTACGGGATCCGCCCGGCGGTGTCGTTGACCTCGCGGCGCAGGGTGCGCTCGGCCGGCGGGATCAGGTCGAAGCGTTTGGTGTGCAGGCTGTCCGGGTCCTCGGTCAGCCGCCCGAGGAGGTCCACGTACACGCCGAAGGCCGCGTCGACGAAGCCGGGGGAGAAGGCCCCGTCGACGAAGTCCCAGATGACGCGCAGTTCGCCGTCGAGTTCGCGCAGCTGTACGTCGAGCGAGACCTGCGGGGTCTGCGAGATCGAGTACACCTCGCGGCCCAGGTCGGTGACCGGTCTGCGCACCGGGTAGTCGAGCAGGCTCGTGACGACGACCGGCATCCCGGCCTGCGCGCCCATGCCGTGCAGCCGGGTCAGCTCCCGCAGGACCCGGACGCCGTTGAAGGAGCCGTGTTCCACGTCGCGGGAGAGCTGGTCGCGCAGGGCGTGCGCCCGGTCCAGGAAGGTCGCGCCCGAGCCGTCGGCGGCGAGCATCACCGCGTTGGTGAAGTCGCCGAGCACGCCGGTGATGTCCGGGTGCACGGCGGGCCGCTGGAACACCGGGTAGTTGAGGGTGAAGTCGGTCTCCTCCGCCCAGCAGCGGACGACTTCGGCGAACGCGGCGGTGAGCAGGACCGACGGCGTCAGGCCCGCCCCGTGCGCCCGCGCCGCGAACCGCTGCCAGTCGGCGGGGGAGAGGCGGTGCTCGCGCCGGTCGAAGCGGACCTCGTGGCCGTCCCCGCCCTCCGCGGCGCCGGCGGTGGGCAGCGAGGGGGCGGGCGGCAGGGTGGGGATCCGCTCGACCCAGTACTCCCGCGCGGCGCGGAACGCCTCGGTGTGCGGGAGGGCGTCGGCGCGCCAGCGGGCGTACTCGGGAAAGGAGATCCCGGGCTCCGGGAGCACGGCGTCCGGGTTCTCGTACAGGTCGACCAGTTCCGGGAAGAGCACCTGGAAGGCGCTGGAGGCGTCCAGCACCTGGAGGTCGATGCCCAGGTGGATCCGGCCGGGGCCGTCCGGGCCGCCCAGCCGGATGATCCGCAGGTCGAACAGCGGCCAGCTGCCGACGGGGAAGACCACGTGGCTCATCTCGTCGCGCAGCGCGGCCAGCCGCCCGGACGCCTCGTCCTCGGACAGGTCGCGCAGGTCGACGACCGGTATGTCGAAGGGGAGCGGGTCGGACGGGACCCACGAGGTGCCGTCCGGCCCGCCGATGGCGCGCAGCATGTCGTGGCGGGCGACCACCGTGCGCCAGGCGTGCGCGAAGCGCTCCGGATCGAGGTCCGGGCGCTCCCACTCGAAGTACCCGTAGCAGCCGATACCGCCCAGGTCGACGGCTTCGCTCCGCCCGATCATCAGCGCCTGCTGCGTCTCGGTCATCGGGAAGGACACGGCACTGTCCGCGCGAGCGGGCAGGAGCTCGGTCATGGTCCAACTCCATTCGGTGTTACGGGTACGGATACGGGCCGGCGGCCCCGGGACCGGTGCGGCCCGGGGTGTCGTGCTGCGGGGCAGGGCGAGGCTAGGGGCGGTGAGTTAGCCGCCGGTTATGCTCCGCGCGGTCGGCGGGCTCGGCGGGGGCCGCGGCGTCCGCGCCGAGGGAGAGCGCGAAGAGCCGTACGAGCGGGTGGAACAGATAGCAGGGCTGGCCCCGTTCGTCCGCGCCGCTGACCTCCAGCAGCGCGGCGTCGGCGAGCGCCTCGAGCAGCCGCTCCGCCTCGGCCTCCGGCCGGTTCAGCGCGAGCGCGGCGTCCGCGGCGGGGAACGGCTGGGGCCCGAGGCCGGCCAGGACCGGGAACACCTCGCGCACCTCGGGGACCAGCGCCCGCCAGGACGGCAGCAGCGAGGTGTGCACGTCCAGGTCGCCGGAGTGCAGCTCCCGCAGCCGGGTCGCCGGATCGGCGAGGCGGCCCGCCAGCCGGTCGGGACTGCACCGCGGCCGGGCGGCGATCCGCGTCCCGACGATCCGCAGGGCCAGGGGGAGGCCGGCGCAGTGTTCGACGATCGCCGAGGCCGCGCGGGGTGCGGCGGCCAGCCGGTCGGGTCCGGCCGCGGCGGCGAGCAGCTCCAGCGAGTCCCGCGCCTCCAGGGGCGCGAGGGCCACGGTGTGCGCCCCGGCCACGGTGGGCAGGGCCGTACGCCCGGTGACCAGCACGGCCGGCTCCGGGGTGTTGGGCAGCAGCGGGCCCAGCTGGGCGGCCCCGGAGGCGTTGTCCAGCACGATCAGCAGCTGCCGGCCCCTGGTCCGCTCGCGGTAGAGGCGTACGAGGTGGTCCTGGTCCGCGGTGACCGGTACGTCGTCCATCGGGCCCAGCGCGCGCAGCAGGTGCAGCAGGACCCGGGTGGGGTGCCGCGGCGTGCCGTCGGGGGAGCGGAGGTCGGCGTACAGCTGCCCGTCGGGGAAGTCCCGCTGGCAGCGGTGGGCCGCGTGCACGGCCAAGGCCGTCTTGCCGAGCCCGGCCATACCGGTCACCAGGACTCGCCGCGGCCGCCCGGCGCTCTGTCTCTCGGGGGCCAGCGCCCGGCACAGCAGGCCCAGTTCGCGCTCCCGGCCGGTGAAGTCGACGGTGTCCGGGGGCAGCATGGCGGGCGCGGGCGCCGGATGGCCGGAACCGTCCGGCCCGCTCGGCCGGGTCGGCGAGAGCAGGGCCGGGGAGGGGCGCGGACGCCGGTCCAGCGTGCCGTCGAGCAGGGCCCGGTAGGTCGACTGGAGCCCTTCGCCGGGGTTCACGCCCAGCTCCTCGGAGAGCACCGCGCGGCCGTGGTGGTAGAGGTGGATGGCGTCCGCCTGGCGCCCGGACCTGTACAGAGCCGTCATCAGCTGGCAGCGGATGCGCTCGCGCAGGGGGAACTCGGCCACCAGGCCGGTCAGTTCGCCCGTGATCTGCTCGTGCCGGCCGAGCGCCAGGTCCGCGGTGATGCGGAGTTCCAGGGCCACGGCCCGGGCTTCTATCAGACGCGGTGCCTCCGCGTCGGCGAGATATTCCGTCGCGTTGGCGAAAGGCAGGCCGTTCCACTGGGCGAGGGCGTCGCGCAGCAGGTCTCCGGCCTTATCGAAGTCCTCGCGGAGCAGTGCTTCCCGGCCATCGCGCGCCAGGCCCTCGAATTCCCGCAGATCCAGCGTGGAATTTCCAATGCTCATGGCATATCCAGGCGGCCTGCGGTCGATGAGGACGTCGGTGCCCAGGATCTTGCGCAAGCGCGAAATGTAGGTGTAGAGCTGTGCGCTGACGGTGGCCGGGGGAGCCCAGCCCCACAGCAGGCGGCACAGCCGTTCGTCGGAGACCACCTCTTCGCGGGCCACGAGGAGCGCCGCGAGCACGGTGTGAAGCTTCGCCCCGGAGAACGGCGCCCGCCGGCCGTCCCGCCGTACCTCGACTGGCCCGAGCACTCGGAATTCCATCTACCGCCCCATCCGTGATTCATGGGAAGAATCTCTGAACGAAGCTAGAGGAGTCCGTTGTTCCCTCGATATCGTGGCGATTTCGTGGGCGGCGCGCGTCATGAAATCGATGGAACATTGAACGAAAAGGAGGCGTCCCTACTGTTCCATTCATGCCGCAGCGAGCGGCGCAGATGCTCCACCGAGAGGGGATTCCCGATGCGTAGCACCCACGCGGCGAAGACGGCGAAGACGACCAAGACGGCGGCGGCCTGCCTGGTGGTACTCGCAGGAGTGTTCGTGGGATCGGGGGGCGCGCTGGCCGCCACGGAGGGGAGGGGCACCACCGTTCTGGCGGACGACATGCCCTGGGGCGTCGTCAAGCCGCTGGACCCGCCGCGCCACGGCGGCGCCGGCCACCACGCCCGGCACGGCGACCGCACCCAGGACATGCCCTGGGGCTGACCCCGCCCGGCAGATCCCCCCGGGTCGACCGGACCGCGACCGCCGCGGAACGCCGCGGACTCAGTTCGCGGGGTCGACCAGCAGCCGGGTCAGCTCCTCCGGAGTGAAGGAACGATGCGCCCGCCCTTCCAGGGCCCGGCTCCCCGCATCGCCCCGGCCCCCCGCACCACCGGCACCCCCCGGGCCACCGGCACCGTCCCGGCTCCCGGCACCGTCCCGGCCCCCCGCGCCGCCCGTCCCCGAACCGTCACCCGGTTCCCCGGCCGCGCCGCGCACCGCCGCCAGCAGCCGGCCCGCCTGGGCCCGCCAGGGCTGAGCCCCGACCTCGCCGAACGCGGCACACGCACGCCGGAACCGCTCCGCCGCCTCCGCGGTACGGCCGCCGAGCGCCTCGACGCACCCGAGATCGGTCTCCACCCGTGCGTAAAGGAAACGGTCCGCCAGCTCCCCCGTGATCTCCAGGGCCTGTTGCAGCGTCACCCCCGCCGCTGACAGCAGGCCCTGGCTCCACTGGGCCTGGCCGATGCCGCGCAGGGCGTGCGCCTCCCCGACCCGGTCGCCCTCGCCCCGGGTCAGCCGCAGCACCGCGCGGAACGACTCGGAGGCCTCGTCGAAGTCCCCGCCGCGCAGCCGCACCTCGGCCAGCCGGTACAGGGACTGAGCCTCCGCCCGCACCGACCCGGTGCGCCGGCTCAGCGCCAACGCCCGTTCCGCGAGCGGCAGCGCGGCCCCGGCGTTGCCCCGGTCCAGCTCGATCTGGGCCTGGAAGCCGAGCAGGTGCGCCTCGTTGCCCGTGTCTCCGGACGCGTGGAAGCCACCGAGGGCCGCCTCGCAGAACTCCAGGGCCCGTTCCCAGTCCCCCTGGAACCGGGCGCACATCGCCAGGTTCCGCTGCGCGAGCGCCGCGCCGCCCGTGTCCCCGGTGCTGCGCAGCAGCCGCAGGGCGGCCATGTTCCAGCCCTCCGCCTGCTCGTAGCGCCGCTGGTAGATCGCCAGGGACCCCAGCAGCCGCAGCATCGTCGCCTCGCCGGGCACGTCACCGGTGCGCCGCGCCGACGCCAGGGCCTGTTCGGCGCACCGCTGCCAGTCCTCCAGGTAGTTCTTCGTCTCGAAGTGCGGTACGGCGCTCTCCGTCAGCATCCACGCGTACCGCATCCGGTCCGTCTCCGCCGCGTGCGCCACCAGGTCCGTCACGGCGGTGCGCTCCGACTCGAACCAGTCCATCGGCGAGGCCAGCAGCTCGTCGGCGAGTTCGGGAAGGTTGCGGGGGGCGGTCGCCGCCGCCCGCCCGACCGGGAACTCCCGCCCGTCCATCCGCCGGTGCGCCTCCTCGGCCAGCCACAGCCAGGCCGCGAACGCCCGCTCCAGGGCGGCGTCGATCTCGCCCGGCGGCTCGTCCGATTCCGCCCGCTCCCGGGCGAACAGCTTCAGCAGGTCCTGGAACCGGTAGCGCGCGGCCCGCCCGGGCTCCGTCTCGGCGACCTCGAGCAGCTGCGCGTCGACCAGCTGGTCGATCAGCTCCTCCGCGTGCCATACGTCGGTGTCCAGTACGGCCGCCCCCGCCCAGGAGGCGAAGTCCGCCGTACGCAGCAGCCCGAGCCGCCGGTACATGCGGGCCGCCTCCGGTGGCAGGTCCCGGTAGGTGAGCCGGAACCCGGCCCGGACCCCGCCCTGCCCCGGGCTCAGCACGTCGAGCCGGCGGCGCTGGTCGCGCAGCCGGTCCACGAGGTTGCGTACGCTCAGGCCCGGTTTGGCCGCCAGCCGGGCTCCCGCGATCCGCAGCGCCAGCGGAAGGCAGTCGCACAGCGCGCCCAGCTGCTCCACCGCCACCGGGTCGCTGCCGAAGCGCTCGGCGCCCGCGAGCTTGGTGAGCAGGGCCGTCGCCTCGCTCGGATCCAGCATCGGCAGCCGGATGCGCAGCGCGGTGTAGTCCCCGGTCAGGTCGCCCAGGCTCTCCCGGCTGGTCGCCAGCACCACGCTGCGGCCGCCGCCGGGGAGCAGGGGTCTGAGCTGGGGGAAGGAGCGGACGTTGTCCAGGACGATCAGCGTCTTGCGGGTACTGAGGAGGCTGCGGAGCAGGGAGGAGCGCTCGTCGGGGTCCGCCGGGATCTGCGGCGCGCCGATCCCGAGGGCGCGCAGGAACCGGTCGAGCACGGCGGCGGGGGAGACCGGGGCGTTCTCCTCGTCGTAGCCGCGCAGGTCCGCGAAGAGCTGGCCGTCGGGGAACCGGTCGGCGACCTGGCTGGCCCAGTGGACGGCCAGCGCGGTCTTGCCCACCCCGCCCACCCCGACGATCGTCGCCAGGGCCGGAGTGTGCGGGGTGTACGGTTCGCGCAACAGCCGGTCCAGGGCGGCCATTTCCCGCTGCCGTCCCGTGAACGCCATGACGTCCGGGGGCAACTGGGCCGGAATGGTGTGCAGGGCGGTCGGCGCGGCGGGCTCGGCGGTCGTGGGCCGGGTCAGCTCGGGGGAGTCCCGCAGGATCAGGTCGTGCAACTGCCGCAGGCCCGGACCGGGTTCGATCCCGAGTTCCTCGATCAGCAGCCGCCGTCCGTGCAGGAACGCGTCGAGCGCCTCGGCGCGCTGCCCCGAGCGGTACAGGGCCAGCATGAGGTGCTCGCGGGACTGCTCGCGCAGCGGGTGTCGTGCCACCAGCTCGGCGAGTTCACCGGTGAGGGCCCGGTGCCGGCCCAGCTGGAGCATCAGCCCGGCCCGCTCCTCGATCAGCGCGAGCCGCATCTGTTCGAGCCGGGTCGCCTCCGCCTCGAGCCGGGAACCCGCGGGTTCGTCCAGCGCGGCGCCCCGCCAGATGCTCAGCGCCTCCTCGAAGAGCGCGCAGGCCTCCTCCGCCCTTCCGTGCCGGGCGGCGTCGCGCCCCTGCTCGGACCGCTCCGCGAACTCCTGTACGTCGACCCGGTGTTCGCCCTTGGCCAGCAGGTAGCCGGGGGGAGACGTGATCAGCAGGTCGGACACCCCGGCCTGCTTGAAGGACTTGCGCAGGGTCGCGACGCAGATGGCGATCTGGTTGCGGGCCGTCGCGGGGGGTGTTTCGGGCCAGACGGCGTCCACGAGGGTGTCCACCGACACGACGCGGTCGGCGTTCAGTACGAGCATGGCGAGGACGGTGGCCTGGCGTCGTCCGTTGATCCGCAACGGTCCCTCATCGGTCTGGACGACCAGCGGTCCCAGCACTCTGAAGACAAACCGATTCAAAAGGTCCCCCGGCAGTGAAGCCCCCGCTTCAGGCCGGAACGCTACCGCAAAGAAGAATCCCCGGTGCAGTCAACAGTTGGGAAAAATAAGGGTGTTTTCCGGCCTACTCTTCCGACGCCGGGAGCTCCCCTCCGGGCGGGGTGCCTCCGTGGCGGGGAGCGAGGACAGCGTGTCCGACAGGCCCCGCAGCACCTCGGAGAAACGGCGCGTCTCCTCCGCTCCGCCGAGCCGCTCGGACAGCTGCCGGGTCAGTTCGGCGAGGGAGGAATCGACTTCCCGCTTCGCCGCCAAGCCCTGTTCGGTGGCACCGAGCAGCTTGGCGCGCCGGTGGGCCGGGTTGTCCGAGTAGGCCGCCAGACCCTGCGCCACCAGTAGGTCCGCTATGCGCTGGACGCTCTGCCGGGACGTACCCACCCGCCGGGCCACATCCGACACCGAGAGCTGTTCGGCCGCGACCGAGCTGAGTATCTGCCAGCGGGCGGCGCTGAGTCCGCTGGGGAGCGCGAGCCGGTCGAGCGCCGCGGTGAAACGCCCGTTCAGCCGGAACACCGCCACCGCGGCACGGCTGAACGCCTCCGCCGCCCCTGGTTCCCCCGTGCGCGTCACCTTTGGTCCCCCTCCGTAGGTCGTGCGGGCGCTGCACGATAACAGCGCGTGGTCACGCGGACGAGAGCTGTGCCGCACCGCCGTCCAGAGCGGTGCCGTGGCGCCGTCCGGCACGGCGAGGCGGCGCCGTGATGGCTCGAAATGAGCCGGTCGAGGAGCATCGGCACGCCCTGTGCGCGCAGGTGTGCCCGCGCGGGGAAGGGACGGACCCGCGCCGGGGCGATCGTGGAGCGCCCCGTGGGCACGGCGGCGCACGGCTGCATTCGAGGGGCGCCCCATTCCGGCCATGCGCCCCCGCACGCCCCCCGCGGCCACGTTCCGTCCGCCCGGTACCGGGGCAGCCGCTTGATGCCGCTCAGGAGTCAGTCCCCAAGGAGAGTCAGTGATGACGAAAGTGCTCGTCCTGCACAGTGTCAGTCTCGTCGGGTCCGCCCTCGCCGCCCTGCTGAGATCCGAAGGGGACTTCGACGTCACGTCGACGGGGTGGCATACGGCGGCACGGCGCGCGGAGACCTTATGTCCGGACGTGACGGTCGTCGACGTCGACTGTCCGGGGGCGACGGCGGTCCTGGCGGGGGACGGCCGTTCCCGTCGCCGCGTCCTGGCGCCGCCCACCCCGCTCCTCGTGCTGGCCACGGCCGGCACCCCGGGCACGCTCGGCCGGGCCTTCCAGGCCGAGGCCCGCGGATACGTGGACAAGGACGGCTCCCCCGGCCGGCTCGTCCGCGCCGTGCGCAAGCTCGCCGCGGGCGAGCGGTTCATCGACGCGTCCCTGGCCTCGGCGTTCATGGAGGCCGACCCCGTGCCGCTCAGTCCCCGCGAGCTGAGCGTGCTGGTCCGCGCCGCCGAGGGCGACTCGGTCGCCGAGATCGCCCGCGCCCTGCACCTGGCCAGCGGAACGGTGCGCAACTACATGGCCGCCGTGACCCGCAAGACCGGCGCCCGCAACCGCATAGACGCCATACGGATATCCCGCAGGCAGGGCTGGGTGTAGACCCCGAGCCCGGCGCACGCGGGCGGTCCGGCCCCACGAGACCCGGCCGCCCCCGCTCCGGCGCACGCCACCCGCTCCGGGCCGGCGTGATCCGGCCGTCTTTCACCCCGGCGCGACCCCGCCGTCCGCGCCCCACATTCCGACGAGATCCCGGTACAGGGGCGACCTGGCCGGGAGTTCCGCATGCGTGCCGCACACCGCCCGGGTCCCGTCGAGTACGAGGACCCGGTCGGCCCGTACCGCCGACGAGATCCGGTGGGCCACCACGACCAGGGTGCCGGGGCGGGCCGCGAGCGCCCGCTCGGCCCGTTCCTCGGTCCGCGGGTCGAGGTGGCACGTGGCCTCGTCGAGCAGGAGCAGCGGGGCGGGGGAGAGATGGGCGGCGGTCAGGGCCAGCAACTGCCGCTCGCCCTGGGAGAGCGCGCCGGGGTCGACGACCGCGTCGAGGCCGCCGAGCCGCTCCAGCAGTTCCGCCGTCCCCAGCGCCTCCGCGGCCCGTCGCAGCCGGTCCCGCGGCACGTCGTCCGGCTCGGGACACAAGTGGGTCAGGTTCTCGTGGACCGTGCCGGTGAACACGTACGCCTGCTGCGGCAGCAGCGTCCGCCGCGGGTCCGGGGGGCCGCCCGGCCGCCGCCGCGCGGGAGCACCGGCCACCAGCACGCTGCCCCGGTCGGGGGCGAGCATCCCGGCGAGCAGGGCGGTCAGGGTGGACTTGCCGATGCCGCTCGGCCCGACCACCGCGAGGTGCTCTCCGGGACGCAGGGACAGGTCGAGCGCGTCCAGTACGGGATGCGCGTGCGGCCCGTACGCGAAGCCCACCCCCCGCAGTTCCGCGGCCGGCGCGCCCGGCCGCGCGGGACCGGGCACCGGCGCGGGAGCGACGGCGGGTCCGCGGGCGTGAGCGCTGCCCCTGCCGGGGGCCGCCTCCGCCGTCTGCGGTGGCGGTTGCGGTTGCGGTGGCGTGGGCGGCGCGGCGGCCGGCGGCGGGCAGAACCGCTCCAGCACCACCACCAGCCGGGTCCCGGCGGAACCGAGCGCGGCCATCAGGGTGTTGAGCGCGGGCAGCAGCGACTGCACCAGATAGGTCAGCGCGCCGGCGAGGGTCCCGGCGGTGACGCCCTGGCCGAGCAGCCAGGGCGTGGCCGCCAGCAGGGCGACGACGGGTGCCCGCCCCGCGCAGCCGAGGGCCAGCGTGCGGACGGCCCCCCAGCGGGCGAGCCGGCCGGTGAGCTTCGCCTGGGCGGCGATCAGCGGTTCCACGCCGGCGGCCGCCGCCCGCCCGGCTCCGCAGGCCACCACGTCGCGCAGTCCCGCGGCCAGTTCGCCCACCCGCGCGGCGAGGGCCTCGTCGGTGTCCAGGGCCTCGCGCTGCACGGCCGCCATGGGCCGCAGCGTGGCGAGGAACGCCGCCAGCCCCAGCAGCAGCGGGGGGATCACGACCAGCAGCAGGACGGGCGCGAGCGCGGCCATGCCGGCCAGTGCGCCCACGGTGGTGAACAGGAACGAGCGGGCCGTCAGCACCAGCCCGGCGAAGGAGTCGCGCGCCATCTCGGTCTGCTGTGTCAGCCGGGACACCGCGCTCGCGTCGGCGGCGCGGGCCGGATCGCCCACCGCCCGGTCCAGGGCGTGGCGCACCGCCCGGCGCACCAGCCCGTCCCGCAGTGGTTCGACGAGGTCCGCGAGCCCGGCGAACACCCCGCGCAGCGCGAGCCCGCCGAGCAGCGCGCCCGCCCCGGCGACGCCGAGCCAGGCGAGCCCGGTTCCGGTCCGCCCCGCCAGGAAGCCGTCGTCGAGCGCGCGGGCCACGCCGTATCCGCCGAGGAAGGTGTGCGCGGACTCCAGCAGCGACCAGAGCGCGAGCGTGCCGAGCGTGCGGGTGCGGCCGCGCAGGAACCGGCGGGCCTCCGGGGCCACCCGGCCCCAGGCGCCTTCGCCGCCGCTCATACGGCGCGCTCCCCGACAGCTCGCTCCCCGGTGGCGGGCTCCGCGGCGGCGGGCCGTGGCCCGGCCTCCGGCGCGGCTCCCGGAGCCCCCTCCGCCTTCCGTACGGACGGCCCGGCCGGGGCGGCGAACACCGCCCGGTACGCCGGGTCCCGCCACAGGGCGGCGTGGGTACCCGTGCCCCGGACCCGGCCGTCCTCCAGCCAGAGCACCAGATCGGCCCGGGCCGCCGAGGAGATCCGGTGGGCCACCACGATCCGGGTGCCCGGCCGGACCGCGTGCGTCAGCGCCCGCTCGACCTCGCGCGCTGTGACGGTGTCGAGGCCGGAGGTGGCGTCGTCGAGCACGAGCAGCCGGCCCGCGTTCAGGAACGCCCGCGCCAGGCCCAGGCGTTGGAACTCACCGCCCGACAGCGGGGCGTCGGCCAGCGGGGTGTCGCAGCCGTCGGGCAGGCGCCGGACGAACGGCTCGGCTCCGGCCGCCCGGACCGCGGCCCCGACCGCGCCGGGCGCCGGCGGCGGCTCCGCGCCGAAGGACACCGCGCCGGTGACGGTCCCGCCCAGCAGGGCCGGCCGGTCGAAGGCGTGGCCCACCTCGGCCCGCAGCGCCCGCGCCGACAGCCGCGCCAGCGGCACCCCGTCGAGGAGCACCTCGCCGGCGTCGGGGTCGGTGAGGCGCCCCGCCACGGCCGCGAGCAGGGTCTTACCCGCTCCGGACCGGCCCACGACGGCGACGGTGGCGCCGCCGGGCACCAACAGGCTGACGTCGTCCAGGACCGCCTTCCCGGCGCGCACCACCCGTACGCCGCGCAGCTCCAGGGCGCCCGGTCCGTCCTCGGGCAACTCGGCTGTGCCGTAGGTCAGTTCGGGGAGGACGAAGAGGGCGGCGGTGCGCCGGGCCGCGGCCCGGCCGCGCACCACGGCCGCCAGCCGGCCGGTGACGGCACCGACCCCGGCCGCCAGGCCCGCGTACCGTACGGCGGCGAGCAGCGCGCCGACTCCCAGGGCTCCGGCCGCCAGGCGCATGCCGCCCACGGCGAGGACCGCGTACAGCAGCAGCGGCATCAGGGCCGAGGTCCGGGCGGTCGTGCCGCCGTAGACGCGCCACATCTGCCGCCCCTCGACGCCGAGTTCGGGCAGTCCCGCCAGGATCCGGGCGCGTTCCCGGCCCACGGTCCCGGCGGCGGCGATGGTCCGGGCCCCGGCGAGCGCCTCGACGAGCCGGCCCGCCATGACGAGCTGCACCCGCTGGTAGCGGGAGACGCTGGCGGCCGAGTCCCGGGCGAAGGCGCGCAGCAGGACGACCAGCAGCGGGATGCCGACGACGAAGGCGAGCGCCGTCCACACGTCGATGAGGAACAGGGCCACGAGCCCGCCGACCGGCGGCAGGAGCGAGGCGACCGCGCCGGCCGCGGCGGCCGGCGTGGTACCCGCCTCGGTGGCGTGGGCGGTCAGCCGCGCGGCGAGCTCCCCGGGCGCGTACCGCTGCGCGTGGTGCGGGGCGGTCCCCAGCAGCCGGGCCAGCCCGAGCCGCCGCAGCCAGGCCGTGGAACGGCCGTCGACCTGCCCGGTCAGCCGGGTCGTCAGGGCGTCCAGCAGGACTTCGGCGAGGATGATCGCGGCGCACCACAGGGTCCACGTGGGACCGGCCGGGTCACGCCGGAGCAGCAGGTCGAGGGTGTGGCCGAGTACGGCCGGTTCGGCGAGGGCCGCCACGGCGGCGGCGACCGAGCACGCGCCGACGGCCGCGGTCCGCCCCGCGGTGTGCCGGGCGGCGGCCACCAGAGCCCGGTCACCGCTGTGCGCGAGCGCCGCCTCGCCGGTGGGATCGGGCGGGGTCATCGGCGGATGCTCCAGACGTGTGGTGCGGAACGTGTGGTGCGGACGTGCGGTGCGGACGTGTGTGGAACGTGCCGCACGGAACCGTGTGGACCGGTGCCGTGCGGAACGTGGTGCGGGCCCGGGCGGCGAACCGCCCGGGCCCGGGAAAGACCTGGGTCAGTTACAGGTCGTGATGCTCAGGCTGCTGTCTCCGCAGAGGAGCAGGCTGGCGCGGCTGCCGCCGCCGGTTGCGGCCTCGGTGATCTCTTCCTTGGGGGTTTCCATCGACTGCAGGTCGAGAAGGGTCATGTCGTTTTCCTCTTCTTCGAAGGAGTGTTCCGATGGGTCACGGCCCCGGGGTTCGGGACCGGCTCTGGGGCCACCGCGGCGCGCCGCGGCGGCGGGAGGAACGGCAGCTGCGCGCGCCCGCCGGGCGCGGCGCCGCCGAGGGCGAGCAGGGCGCCCGCGGTGCCCGTGGACAGGTCCATGGACAGGCGCATCAACTGCTCGCCGGGGAAGGCCAGACGGCCCCGGTACGGCACCGCGTGCCGGGCCAGCGCGTCGATCTGGCGGGCGATGTCGGCATCCCGGGTGCCGGGCCCCGGCGTGGTGGTCCGGGCCAGGTGGAGGATCATTCCGGCGGCGCCGCGGAAGAGCCCGGGCTGCGCGTAGAAGGTCGCCTGGGCGGCCCGTACGATCTCCAGCCGGGCCTGCTCGAACCGCGGGTCCGCGGCGTGCCCCAGCCAGTCGTCGAGCACCATGCCGATGCCCACGCTGCCGGCGCCCAGATAGGGCATCGTGCGCCGGCCCTCGTCCACCTGGAGCGTGCCGAACACGCTGGTCACGCAGCGGTCGAGGTCGCGGTGCAGGGCGTCGCCGGCGTGCGACAGGTACTCCCGGTCGCCGGTGCGCTCGTACAGCCGCAGGAAGAGCAGCGCCGGTCCCGATCCGCCGTGCAGCAGGCCCGCGCGGGTCAGCTCCGGGACCGCCCGGGCGGCCAGTTCGGCGCAGCGCACCGCCGCGTCGTGCAGGGCGCCCTCCCCGGTGGACGTGCCGAGCGCGTCCAGGGCCAGTCCGATGCCGGCGAGCCCGCCGTGCAGGTCCGGTCCGACGTGCTGCCAGGGCTGGCGGAGCAGTTGTTCGGCGAGGGAGAGCGCCCGGTCCCGGTGGCCGAGCCGCTCCAGGGTCCACGCGGTTCCGGCGAGCCCGTCGTAGAAGCCGAGCGGGGTCCCGGAGCCGGGTTCCTTGGTCCGGGCCAGCAGCCATTCCTCGGCCTCGGGCCACGGCGCCGCCCCGGTCTCGGCCAGGGCGTACAGCACCCCGGCCGCGCCGTACCCGAAGCCGATGCCGCCACCCTCCGCCGCGAACTGGGCGATGTCGCCGGGGAAGAGCCGGTCCTCGCGGCCGGGCGTGGCCGAGGCGCGGATCGCCGCCGTCATCGAGTCCCGGGCGGCCGGCCAGTCGCCGGGCTCCACGGGGAGATAGGGCCCGTCCGGAGCGGGTATCCGCCCGCCGCCGGCCACGGCCGCGGGGGTGGCCCCGTCCGGCCCGGCGAGGATCTCCTCGACGGCCTCGTCGAGGAACCGGCGCGGTACGGGGAACTGCTCGGCGGCGATGTCGGCCAGGTGCACGGCCTTCGCCCGGTCCAGTACGAGCAGGCTCGTCAGCGGCAGGAACAGGGCGAGCCGCAGGCAGGCGAGGGCGTAGCGGTCCACGGCGAAGCCGCGCCGCCCGGGCGGCGCGACGAACGCCGGATTGGCGACCGTCTGCCGCAGCCCCTCGCCGATGTGCGCGGCGGCCTCGAAGTCCAGGAGGGCGACGGACGGTTCGCCCGCCTCGTCCTCCGCGACCATGATGTTGAAGAGGTGCAGGTCGTTGAAGACCACCCCCCGGGCGTGCACGGCGTCGACGGCCTCCGTCACGAGGCGGTGGATCTTCAGCGCCCAGTCCGTGTAGGCGGCGAGTTCCGCGGGGTCCGGGTCCGCCTCGATGAGCGGGTGCCGGTGGGCGAAGTAGGTGTTGAGCGGCTTGCCCTCCAGGTACTGCATGACCAGGAAGTGGTGCTCGCCGACCGTGAAGGTGCCGCGGACCTCCGGTACGCGGTCCAGCCCGGCCAGCCGTTCGAGGGCCGTGCGCTCCCGGTGCAGCCGCTTCACGGCGTCGGCGCCGTCGGCGGCGAGACCCGCGTACGGCCGGGCCTCCTTGAGCACCACCGGCTCGCCGGTGCGGGTGTCGCGGCCGGCGTACACCCCGCCGCCGTTGGAGAAGTGCAGGGCCCGCTCGACCGTGTAGGGAACCCCGGCGAGGGTGACCGCGGAGCGGGCGTCGAGGTGCGGCTTCAGGAAGCCGGGCAGGTCGAGCCACGCCGGCGGCTGGAACACCGGTCCGCGCGGGTCCGGCACCAGCACGCCGTCCGGGTCCTCGATCGCGGGGACCAGCTCGCCGTTCTCGTCGTAGCAGTGCCGCAGCGTGAAGCTGCCGTAGCGCAGGTGGACGGGACCGGCGCCCCAGCGCAGGTCGCTCAGGATGTACGGGCCGGGTTCGCCGCCGATCAGGGCGTCGAGGTCCTCGGCGATGCGCCGGCACTGCTCGTCGTCCGCCGGGTACACGGTCAGGAACTTCCCGCTGGCCGCGCGGTCGGCGTACTTGGCATTGCGCAGGTGCAGCAGGTAGCGGCTCGGCACGAACTTGAAGGCGATGTGCCGCGCCGTGCAGTAGTCGTACACCCGCTCCAGCACGGATTCGGCGTTGTCCAGGCAGGCCGAGACGTGGATCTTCCAGCCCTGGGAGGGCAGTTCGCATCCGAGGGGCCGCAAGGCGTACCAGTCCCCGCTGCGGTGCGACTGCCACCCCTGCGGTACGGGGGCGAGCGCGGCCCGGTAGTTCTCCTCGGCCCGCCGGTACGGCGCGTCGTAGAACCACTGGTCGGCGTCGCAGAAGGCGGCGTACCCCTTGTTCACTCCTGCTCCCTCGGTCGGCTGCGGACTTACCGTGTCACCCGCGGCGGGCACCGCGACAGTCACGGCTGTCACCGATGGGGTGTGCAGTACGCATGCGTCACTTGGCACGGAAACGCTCAGGAAGCGGTCAGGGGGGAAACGTTCCGATCATCGGTAGGCGTGCGGGCCGACCTGGTCCACCGGGCCACCTGGCCCACCGGGGACGCGGCGTCTCAGTGCTCGACCAGCCCCGCGACCGGGACCGGGGCGACGTGCCCGGTCACCGGGAGGCTCCGCGCCAGGGCGAGACCGACGTCGACCAGGGACGACCGGCGCAGGGAGGCGACCTCGGGGAACGGGGTCCAGACCGACCCGACGGTCTCGCCGTTCGGCTCGGGCCGGAGCACGCCGCCGGTGATGCGGACCCCGTAGAAGACGCCCACGTTCTGGTGGGCGATGCCCGCGTGCGCCTCGGACGCGGGGATCACCCGGGAGTCCACGCCCAGCAGGCGTTCGACCACCGCGTCGCAGCCGGTCTCCTCGGAGACCTCCCGGACCACCGCGTCGAACGGGTCCTCCGCGTGCTCGACCCGGCCGCCCGGAAGGGTCCAGCACCCCGACGCGTGATGGACGAGCAGGACCCGCCCGTCCTCGACGCACACGGCGTACGCCGCCAGCCGGAAGCCGCCCCGCTCCGGCCCGTCCGCGAGCGCCCCGGCCCCACGGCCCGTCTCCTGGTTCATCCGGTCATCTTCACCCACGGGGACCGGCCTTCCGCAACCCGCTCCCGGACGGCGCACCGGATCTCCCGCGCGAGCTCCGCCACGCTCCGGTGGCTCCCCGCCACCCGGCCCGACGCGGACACGGAGGCGGGGCGTCGAGCCGGTCCGATGGTCCGCTCATGGCCGCGGACCGCGGCTCCCGGGTGTGCCATTGGCCCAGTCCCGGCGAGTCCATTTGAGCCATTGCCCCATGAGGTGGTTATCTGTGGCGTATCCATGTACTTACGGCGCCGCGCGGCGCCGGACGGCAACGAAGCCGATCCGGAGCGCGGCGCCTTCGCCGTGCCCGTACGCCGCCCACCACCCCCGGGCGGACCGCGCGCCGGCGTGCGCCATCGCGAGGGGGGCGGCACACCGCCGTGAAGAGGATGTTCGTGGCTCCGGATCCGGGGCGTCTGAGGCTGAGGAACTCGTCCCGCGCCGTCGTCGGCGTCGCGCTCGCCGTGCTGACGGCCGAGCTCGCCGGGCTCTCCCTGACCGCCTCCATCACCGGGGGACTGGCGGCCCTGCTCGCCCTGTTCACCGTGCTCGACCCCACCGTGCGCGCCCAGCGGATCACCACCGCCCTGCTCCCGGTCGCCGGATTCCCGGTGCTGGCGCTGGCCACCACGCTGCACGGGGTGCCGCTCGCCCGGGACGGCGCGTTCCTCGCCGTCGTCTTCGCCGGGGTCTACGCCCGCCGCTTCGGCCCGCGCGGGCACGCCCTCGGCATCTTCGGCTTCATGATGTTCTTCGTGACGCAGTTCCTGCACGCCGTACCGGCCCAGCTCCCCGAGCTGTTCGCCGCCGTCGGGCTGGCGCTGCTGGCGTCCGCCGCCGTGCGCTTCGTGCTGTGGCCCATCGAGCGCCGCACCCCGCCCGCCGCCGCCCCGCCCGGGCTGCCGGGCGCGGGGATCGCCCGGCCCACCACCCGGCAGGCCGTCCAGGCCACCCTGGCCTGCTCCTTCGCCCTCGGCATCGGTCAGGCGCTCTCCGAGGACCGCTGGTACTGGGCCGTCGGCACCGCCTGGTGGATCTTCGTGAACACCGCCTCCCGGGGCGAGACCCTGGTCCGCGGCTTCCGCCGCGTCGTCGGCACCGTCGCCGGCATCGCCGCGGGGCTGCTGATCGCCGTACCGCTGCACGGGGCGCCCGCTCCGACCGCCGCGCTGGTCGCCGTGTGCGTCTTCGGGATCTTCTACACCGCGGCCCCCTCGTACTCCTGGATGATGTTCTTCGTCACCGTCATGGCCGGACTGCTCTACGGGCTCCTCGGGGTCCTGCACCCCGGCCTGCTGCTCCTGCGGTTCCAGGAGACCGCCATCGGCGCCGTCGGAGCCGCCCTCGCCGTGGTCCTCGTGCTCCCGGTCACCACTCACGCCACCAACCACGCCTGGATCCAGCGCGCCCTGCGCTGTGTGCACGCGGCCACCGCGGAAGCCGCGGCCCGTCTCGCCCACACGGCTGGGGCCGACCCCGCCCCGCACGCCGCCGAGCTGGAGCTGCTGCTCGCGCGGGTACGGATGGCCCTCGCCCCGCTGGTGCACCCGCTCAGCCCGTTCCGCGCCCGCAAGGCCCGGGCCCGGCAGGTCGTCGCCCTGCTGGACGAGTGCGCGCGCGAGGTGCGCGGCCTGGCGGCGGTCGCCGCCGACCCGGCGGCCTCGCACGACGCCCGGCTGGCGGCCGCCTGCTGGCGCGTCGAGGCCGCGGTCGAGGCGCTCACCGCCGGCGAACGGGAGCTGGAGCGGCCCACCCAGGCCCGCCCCGCCGCCACCGAACCGGCCGCCCTGGTCCACCTGCACGGCCTGGAGCGGGCCCTCGCCGAGCTGGCGGCGCCCCTGCGCAGCGACCCCCGCAGCCCCCTGGTCCGCGCCTGAGCCACACCCGCGCCCGCGGGGGCCTCAGCAGCGTCGCAGCAGCTCCGCCGGCGCCCCTTCCAGCCCCGCCGGCAGCCGGCCCGCCGTGTGCACCATGCCGAGCGACTGCGTCGCGCGGGTCAGCGCCACGTACAGGTCGCTCGGCCGCAGGGCACCCGGCTCCACCACGACCACCGTGTCGAACTCCAGCCCCTTCGCCTGCCGGGGGCCGAGGAGGACCACCTCGCGGGTCAGGTCCGGCTCGGCGTCCGCCCGGACCCCGGGCAGCACCGCGGCCAGCCCGGCGTGCAGCGCGCGCGGCGCGATCACCGCGAGCCGCCCCCGCTCCGGCCGGTCCCGCTCCCGCAGCTCCCGTTCCACGGCCTGCGCGACGGCTCCCGCCAGGTCGGCGCCGGCGGCGCGCGCCCACGGCCGCACCCCGGTCGACCGTACCGAGCGCGGCGGCTCGAACGCGGGGTCGCGCGCCCGCAGCACCGCCGCCGCCACCTCCATCACCTCGGCGGGCGTCCGGTAGTTCACGTCCAGCCGGACCAGCTCCCAGCGGTCGCCCACGTACGGGTCGAGGGCGCGCTCCCACGCACCGCAGCCCGCCTCCTCCGCCGTCTGCGCCGGGTCGCCGACCAGGGTCATCGACCGGGTCGGGCAGCGCCGCATCAGCAGCCGCCACGCCATCGCCGACAGCTCCTGCGCCTCGTCCACGATGACGTGCCCGAAGGCCCAGGTCCGGTCCGCCGCGGCCCGCTCCGCGGTGCTCCGGTGGTCTGCCTCCTCGTACCGTTCGGCCATCCGCTCGGCGTCGATGACGTCGTGCGCCGCGAGGAACTCGTTCTCCTCGTCCTCGAACTCGTACGAGTCCGAGCCCTGCGACAGGTCCAGCACCCCCTGCGCGTACGCGACGCGCCGCGCCCGCTCCCGCTCCTCGGCGGCCCGCCGGGCGCCGTCGTCCTCCCCGAGCAGCTCGGCCGCCTCGTCCAGCAGCGGTACGTCCGCCGGCGTCCAGTCCGGGGCGCCGGTGTCCGCGCGCCGGATCAGGGCCGCCTCGTGGGCGGGCAGGTGGGTGGGAGCGGCCAGGAAGTCGCGGACCAGCCGCTCGGGGGTGAGGCAGGGCCACAGCGTGTCGATCGCCGCGTGCACGGCGGGGCTCATGGCGATCTCCTTGCCGATCTGGGCGACGTCGTCCGGCCCCAGCAGGTTCGGCCCGCCGTACGGATCGGCGCCGAGCCGGTCCACGAGCCGGTCCGTGAGGGCGTCGACCACCCGGAAGGCGAACGCGGGCCGCGCCCGGTTGTGCGGCAGCCCGGTGGCGCGGGCGTGGTCCCGGGCCGCGTGGGCGATGGTGCGGTCCAGCAGCAGGACCCCGTAGTCGTCGTGGTCGATCTCCAGGGCGGGCTCGGGGACGGTGTCGTACTCCTCGCCGCTGTCCGCCGGCAGGGTCTGCGGCAGGCACTGCCGGTCGGCGACCACCCGGGCCAGCACCTCGGCCATCCCGGCCCGGCCCTTGACCGCGGCGGCTCCGGGACGGTCGGTTCCGGTGGCGCGGACCCCGGGGAACAGCTCGCCCGGCGCCGCGAGCAGCACGCCCGTCTCGCCGAGCGCGGGGAGGACCCCGCCGATGTAGCCGAGGAAGGCGGGGCCGGGGCCGACGATCAGCACCCCGCGCTTGGCCAGCAGCTCGCGGTGGGCGTACAGCAGGTAGGCGGCGCGGTGCAGCGCGACGGCGGTCTTCCCGGTGCCCGGACCGCCCTCGACGACCAGCACCCCGCGGGGGGTGGAGCGGATCACCCGGTCCTGCTCCGCCTGGATGGTGCGCACGATGTCGTGCATGCGGCCCGTCCGGGCGGCGTCGAGCGCGGCGAGCAGCACCGCGTCCGCGTCGGCGGCCTCGTGGCCCGTGCGCTCCGCGTCGGCGAGGTCGAGGATCTCATCGTGGAGGGCGGTGACCTCCCGCCCCCGGCTGCCGATGTGCCGGCGGCGGCGCAGCCCCATCGGGGTGTGGCCGGTGGCCAGGTAGAACGGGCGGGCCACCTCGGCCCGCCAGTCGAGGACAAGGGGGGTTCGGTCCGCGTCGTCCGCGCGGATTCCGATCCGGCCGATGTGCGGATCGCGGCCGTCGGAGAACTCCAGACGGCCGAAACACAGACCGTTCTCCCCGGCATTGAGAGCGGAAAGCAGCCCCGACTGTTCGGCGACCAGGACATCCCGTTCCAGGCGGGCCTGGAATCCGGTGCCGACCTCCCGCAAGGCCCCTGCGACCGCACGTTCGGCCTGGTCACGAAGATCGTCGAGGCGCCGATAGAGATCGGTGACGAATCGCTGCTCTTTCCGGAATTCCTCGGTTGACAATTGCACTCCTGCCGCGTTACAGTGTCGTCGTAAGGTTCTTCACGACTTCGCCTCAGGTAAAGTCGTGAACTGACAAATATACGCTCATCAATCCCTCGGCAGTCAATTGGCCCAGCCAATTCGACCGGGGGATTTTTTGCGTACCGTGGTTCCCATGACCACCGCACCCGGCTCCGCCGACGGCATCGTCTACCGGCTCGCCCGCCCCGAGGACGCCGGCGCCATCGAGGCCCTGGACAGCTCCTTCACCACCGCCACCGTCTTCGAGGTGACGGCGTCCGACACCGGATTCGCCCTCCGCGAGGTGCCCGTGGACCCGCCGGTGCGCAAGGTGTTCCCGCCCGAGGAGCACGACGAGCAGGCGCTCGGCGGCGGCGGGAGGGACAGCGCGGGGGACGCGCGGACCTACGTCGCCCTCCACGGCGGCCGGGTCCGCGGGTTCGCCGCCGTCGGCTACGGCGCCTGGAACCGGCGGCTGACGGTCGAGGACATCGAGGTCGCGCCGGACGACCGGGGGCGGGGCATCGGCCGCGGGCTCATGGAGTGCGCGGCGGACTTCGCCCGCGAACGGGGCGCCGACCACCTGTGGCTGGAGGTCAGCACCGTCAACGCCCCCGCCGTGCACGCCTACCGGCGGATGGGATTCGCCTTCTGCGGCCTCGACACGAGCCTGTACGGCGGCACGCCCGCCGCCGGGGAGCAGGCGCTCTACATGAGCCGGCCCTGCCACTGACCACCCGTACGGCCAACTGCCGGACGGGGGCGGATGATACGCCCCAGTCCGGCCCTCCCGCAGCCCGTCGGCCGAGGAGCACTCGGAGGTGTGTTCCGCACGCGCTTGCGGCACGGCGCTGACCTGCGACACGTACAACGGGTGTGGGGGCATTGCACGTTCATCCGGCACGTCAGGGTGGATCCGGTCGACAGGGGGGATCGCCCGAAATGGAAATACCTCCACAACGTTTCGCCACCGCGCGGGTGTGGGAGGCGGCCGAGGAGTTCATCCGGCTCTTCCACCGGGAGAATCCGGAGGCCGGCGCTCCGGGTGCCCGGCTCGTCGCCGTGCGGGAAGAGCTCGCGCGGACGGGAACCTACCGGCACACCCCGGAGGAGCTGGTCCACGGGGCGCGCGTGGCCTGGCGCAACAGCAACCGCTGCATAGGCAGGCTCTACTGGAACTCCTTGCGGGTCCGCGACCGCCGGGAGCTCGTCGCGTCGGACGAGATCGCCGACGAGTGCTTCGCGCACCTGCGGGAGGCGACCCACCACGGCCGCGTCCGGCCCACCGTCACGGTCTTCGCCCCGGACGCCCCGGACCGCCCCGGCCCGCTGATCTGGAGCGAGCAGCTGGTCCGCTACGCCGGCTACGGCGACCACCCCTCCGTGACCGTCGGGGACGCCCGCAACGCCCCGCTCACCGAAGCCCTGCTCCGGCTCGGCTGGGCCGGCGGCGCCGGCACCCCCTTCGACCTGCTCCCGCTGGTCGTACAAGGGGTGAACGACAAGCCCCGCTGGTTCGACACCCCCGCGGACGCCGTCCTCGAAGTCCCGATCCGCCACCCCGACGACCCCGGCTGGGGAGCGTGGGGCCTGCGCTGGCACGCCGTACCGGCCATCTCCAACATGTGCCTCGAGATCGGCGGCGTCCACTATCCGGCCGCCCCGTTCAATGGCTGGTACATGGGCACCGAGATCGGCGCCCGCAACCTCGCCGACACCGACCGCTACAACCTCCTCCCGGCCGTCGCCCGCAGGCTGGGCCTGGACACCTCCAGCGACCGCTCACTCTGGAAGGACCGCGCGCTCGTCGAACTGAACCGGGCGGTCCTGGACTCCTTCGACCGGGCCGGCGTGACCATCGCCGACCACCACACCGAGTCCCGCCGGTTCCTGACCCACGTCGAGCGCGAGGAGCGCAAGGGCCGGCCCGTGGGCGCGGACTGGTCCTGGATCGTGCCGCCGATCTCCGGCTCGGCCACCCCGGTCTTCCACCGCACGTACGAGGACCGGCCGAGCAGCACCGCGTACGTGCACCACCCCGGCGCTCAGGAACGGGCCCAGGGGCGGGATTTGGTCTAGACCTTCTGTTACCGTCGGCTCCGAACGGATCCGAGAGCGGCGGAGAGGGCGAACCCCGTGGACAGCGACGACATCGTTGACGGCGTGGACGGTACGGACCGGGGCGGCGGACAGCGGGCCCACATCGGCTCGTTCACCTCGGGGGGCGGCCGCGGTGTCACCACCGCGGCCGTCGATCCGGCGACCGGGGCCCTCACCGTGCTCTCGGCCGTCCGGGCCGTCGAGGACCCCTCGTACCTCGCCGTCGCGCGGGACACCGGCGTGCTCTACGCGGTGAGCGAGGCGGAGCCGGGCGCGGTGGCCGCCTTCCGGCCCACGGCCGGGGGCCTGGAGCCGCTCGGCCCGGCCGTCCGCGTCGGCGGCTCCGGCCCCACGCACCTGAGCGTCGCCGGGCGGCGGCTGTTCACCGCGAACTACACGTCCGGAAGCGTCAGCAGCCTGCCGCTCGACGCCGACGGACGTCCGGGCGGCCCCGCCTCGGTCCTCGCGCACCGGGGCTCCGGCCCTGACAGCGGCCGTCAGGAACGCCCCCACGCCCATCAGGTGCTGACCGACCCGACGGGCCGCTGGGTGCTCAGCGTGGACCTCGGCACCGACTCCGTACGGGTCTGCGCGCTCGACCCGGCCACCGGCGCGCTGCGGGTGCACGCCGAGACAGTGCTCCGGGCCGGTACCGGGCCGCGGCACCTCGCGTTCCACCCGGACGGCGCGGTGGTGTACGTCCTGCACGAGCTGGAGCCGCAGCTGACCGTCTGCCGCTGGGACCCGGCGTCCGGGCGGCTGGACCCGGTGGCGGAGGTCCCGGTCGCCTCCGGGGCCGGTGGAGGGGCCGTGGGGCCCTACCCCTCGGCGGTCGTCGTCTCGCCCGACGGGCGCTTCGTCTGGGTCGCCGTCCGGGGCGCCGACACGATCGCCACCCTCTCGCTCGCCGGAGGAGCCGAGAAGCCGCAGCTCACGGGCACCGTCGCCTGCGGCGGCAGCTGGCCGCGCGACCTCGTCGCGGACCCCTCGGGGCGCAGGCTGTACGCGGCCAACGAGCACTCGGGGGACGTCACCTGGTTCGACGTGGACCCGCTGACCGGCCGGCCGCGCCGCGCCGGATCGGTGGCCGTCCCCGCGGCCACCTGTGTGGTCTTCGCCTGACACGCGCCGAAGGGACCGTACCCGGCGCGGGTACGGTCCCTTTCGGTGTGCGGGCCCTTCCAAGGTGTGCGGGCCCTGCCGGGGCGCGGTTCAGTGGGCGGCGGCGCCCTGCGTGATCCCGAGGGCCGCCGAGTACTGCGCGACGGCCAGCTTGCCCAGCGCCGGGTAGGAGCCGAGGACCTCGGCGGTGGCGCAGTCCGCCTCCTTGCACGCGGTGTCCAGGAGGCCCCCGGCCGCTTCCGGGCCGATCACGTACGGGGCGAGGGCCAGCTGCGTCGACCCCTCGCGGCGCAGCTGCTCGGCGACCGCGGCCACCGAACCCTCCTCGTCGAGCGCGGCGGCCTTCACCGGTACGGCGAGACGGGCGGCGAGCAGCATGCCGGTGATCCCGGCGGCCTGCACGGCCTCCTCGCCGCCGGTGGTGGCCAGCACGATGCCGTCGGCGGCGGTGGTCACGGTGAAGAGCCGGGCGCGGTCGGCGCGGGCCAGGCCCGCCTCGGACAGGCGCACGTGCAGACCCTCGGCGAGCAGCGGGTGCGGGCCGAGCACGTCGGCCAGCTCGGCGGCGGCCGAGGACTCCATCAGGGCCTGGCGGATCCGGCGCAGCAGGCCGCCGTCGGGACCGGCCAGCAGGGGCACGACCACGGCGTCCGGGCCGTTCTGCGCGGGCACCTCGTGCCCGGCGGCGCGGGCGAACTCCGCCCGCGCCGCGCGCTCGGCCGCGACGGTGTCCAGCGCACCGGACAGGGACGGGAACTCGGAGGCGTCGTCACCCTCGAGGAAGCCGATCCGGGCGTCGAGGCCCGGCAGCTCGGAGCGGCCGATGCTGATGATCTCTTCCGCGAGACTCCGCGAGGAGGCCGAGGGGGCACCGGGCACGGCGAGCACCAGCGCGGGCGCGCCCTCGGGCGCCGCCGCGGGCTCGGGCCGGCGGTGCCGTCCGGTCTGGCGGGGTCGCGGCATTCGTACGGGCAGGCCATTTGCGGGCCCAGTGGGGGAGCTCATGGCGCCGCATGCTACTGGCTTATCGGAACCGGGTGTTCGGGCAGGGCCTTCTCGGGTGGCATCTGTCCGTATTTATCCGGTGAATGTCAGATACGATCAACTGACGGACGGCAAGCGCCAGTCGACAGGCTGTGACCCCAGGCCCGTGAGCAGGTCGTTCGTCCTGCTGAACGGCCGGGAGCCGAAGAAACCGTAGTCCGCCGACCTGGGGGAGGGGTGCGAGGACTCCACCACCGGGAGTTCGCCGAGCAGCGGCCGCAGATTGCGCGCCGCACGGCCCCACAGGATGGACACCAGCGGCGTGCCGCGCGCGGCGAGCGCGCGGATGGCCTGGTCGGTGACGGCCTCCCAGCCCTTGTCCTGGTGGGCGTTGGGCCGGCGGGGCGCGGTCGTCAGGGCGCGGTTGAGCAGCAGGACGCCCTGCCGGGTCCACGGGGTGAGGTCGCCGTTGGCGGGGCGGCCCGTGCCGAGGTCGCGGTGGAGTTCCAGGAAGATGTTGTCCAGGCTCGGCGGTACGGGACTCACCTCGGGCGCCACCGAGAAGGACAGCCCCACGGCGTGCCCCGGGGTGGGGTAGGGGTCCTGGCCGACGATGAGGACCTTGACCTCGTCGAAGGGCTGCTGGAAAGCGCGCAGCACGTGGGGCCCGGCGGGTAGGTAGCTCCTCCCCGCCGCGATCTCGGCGCGCAGGAAGTCGCCCATGGCGGTGATCTGCCCCGCCACGGGCTCCAGAGCACGGGCCCAGCCCGGCTCGACGATCTCGTTCAACGGTCGTGCTGCCACAGTCGATCACTCTACTGGCCCAGCGTGGCCGCCCGTACACACAGGACGTCGGGAAGGTGCCCGGCCAGCAGCTGCCAGGTGTCGCCGTCGTCGTGGCTCGCGTACAGCTCGCCGTTGCGGTTGCCGAAGTAGACGCCCGCCGGGTCCGCGTCGTCCGTGCACAGCGCGTCGCGGAGCACGGTGCCGTAGTGGTCCCCGTCGGGCAGTCCCTTCGAGAGCGGCTCCCAGGTGGCGCCCGCGTCCCGGGTGCGGAAGACCCGGCACCGGTGCCCGGCCGGCACCCGGTCGGAGTCCGCGTTGAGCGGGAAGAGGTACGCGGTGTCCGCCCGGTGCGGGTGCGCGGCGACCGCGAAGCCGAAGTCGGAGGGGAGGCCGCCGCCGATGTCGGTCCACCGGGCCCCCGCGTCGTCGCTGCGGTAGACCCCCCAGTGGTTCTGCAGGTACAGCCGGCCGTTGTCCGCGGCGTCCTGGGCGATCTTGTGCACGCACTGGCCGAACTCGGGGTGCGGATCGGGCAGGAAGACCGCGGAGACCCCGTCGTTCGACGGCGACCAGCTGGCCCCGCCGTCCGCGCTGCGGAACACCCCGGCCGTGGAGACGGCCACCGTCAGCGCCTCCGGGTCGCGCGGGTCGGTGATCACCGTGTGCAGTCCCTCGCCGCCGCCCCCGGGCTCCCATTTCGACCGGCTCGGGTGCTCCCACAGCGGCCGGACCAGCTCGAAGGAGTCGCCGCGGTCCGTGGAGCGGAACAGGGCGGCCGGCTCGGTCCCCGCGTAGACCACGTCCGGGGCCTCGGGGCCCGCGGGGTGCAACTGCCAGACCCGCTCCAGGGAGGCGCCGGTGTCCTTGGGGAACTTCACGGCCGCCGCGGCCGGCTCCCGCCAGGTCGCCCCGAGGTCGTCGGAGCTGAAGACGGACGGCCCCCAGTGCAGGCTGTCCGCGCCGGCCAGCAGCCGTGGCGCGGGCCCCCGCCGGTCGACGGCTACCGCGTAGACGGCCTGGGCGTTGAAGTGGGGCCCGTCGAACTCCCACCCGCCGCCGCCCCGCCGACGGCCGACGAAGAGTCCTTTGCGGGTTCCCACGAGCAGTAGTACGTCGGCCATGGCCGGCACCTCCGGACGTCGTTCACTGGCGTTGGCTTCCTGCGGGAACCGCCCGGGAGCCCGTGCGGCGCCCGCCGTGCGGGTCTTTCCGGCCAGTCTGCACCCGCCCACCGACAGGGGCCCGGCGGGCGGCACGGTGGGTCTCGCGACTGATCGGTGCAGATCATTTACCCGATCATTTACCCGACAGAAATGACTGCTGCTTGCATGTAGGTGTTCGGAATGGATTGACTTCAGGCCACTGCCGCCACACGCGAGAGGACCCACGTGGCCACCGAGCAACTTTCGCCGCTCGACCTCGCCTTCTGGCGGATCGAATCCAGCGCCCACCCCATGCACCTGGGCGCCCTCGCGGTCCTCCGGGCCGCCGGACCCGGCGCCGCCGAGCGCGCCGCGGAACTGCTCGCCGCGCGCTGCGCCGCCGTACCGGGCCTGCGCCGCCGGATCCACGACGTACTCCTGCCGGTCGGAGCGGCCGCCTGGTCACCGGATCCGGACTTCGACGCGGCCCGGCACGTGTTCCTCGTACGGACCGGGAACGCCACCGCGCACGAGGCGGCGGGCCCGCTCATGGCCCGGCCGCTCGACCGGGACCTGCCGCCCTGGGAGGCGCACGTGCTCGCCGGGCCGGAACCGGACTCCTTCGCGGTGCTGTTCAAGTTCCACCACGCGCTCGCCGACGGCCTCGGCGCCCTCGCGCTCGCGGCCTCGCTCTTCGACGAGGGCCCGGCCCCGCGCACCCCCGCCGCCGCCCGGCCGGTCCCCGCCCAGAGGGACGCCGGCTCCGCCCTGCGCCGACTGCCCGGTGTCCTGGCCGCCCGGGTCCAGGACGTCGGCCAGGCCCTGGAGATCGGGGCCGCCGTGGCCCGCTCCGGGCTCCCGCTCGGCGTGCCCGGGGCGCTGGTCGCCGGCCCGGACGGGTCCGCCCGCGCGGTCGCCGGTCTCGCCCTCGGCCTGGACGAGGTCAACCTGGTGCGCAAGGCCGCCGGAGGGACCGTCAACGACGTGCTGATCGCCATGGTCGCGGGCGCGCTGCGCCGCTGGCTGGAGGAGCGCGGCGACCCCGCGCCCCGCGGACCGGGCCCGCGCGCGCTGATCCCCGTCTCCCGCCGCGGCCGGGCCGGGGCCGGCGGCGGGAACCGGCTCTCCGGCTACCTGCTGCGGCTGCCCCTCGCCGAGCGGGACCCGCTGCTGCGCCTGGACCGGGTCCGGGCCGCCATGGACCGCAACAAGGACGCCGGGCCCGCCCGCGGCGCCGGAGCCGTCGCCCTGCTCGCCGACCACGTCCACCCGCTCGGTCACCGCCTCGGCGGCCCGCTCGTCGCCCAGGCCGCCCGGTTGCTCTTCGACATCCTGGTCACCAGCGTTCCGCTGCCCGGTCTGACCTTCTCGCTCGGCGGCAGCACGGTCCGCGAGGTCTACCCCCTCGCCCCGCTGGCGCGCGGCCAGTCCCTGGCCGTCGCCGTCTCCACGTACAAGGGGACGGTCCACTACGGGCTGGTCGCCGACGCGGCCGCCGTCCCTGATCTGGCCGCCCTGACGGGGGCGCTGCGCGCGGAGCTGGACGCGCTTGTACGAGAGGTCTCGTAGTACGAGGGGATTCGTAGTACGGTGGTTCTCGTACTTAGCCGCCGATCCCCGGCGCGCCCGGTGACGTCTGGAGAGTCCTGATGAGTGCTGCCCCCATCGCCTTCGCCGCCCTGTTCGCGCCGTACACCCTGCGGTCGGTCACCGTCCCGAACCGCGTGTGGATGGCGGCGATGTGCCAGTACAGCGCCGAGCCCTCCGGGCCGAACGCCGGCGTGGCCGGCGACTGGCACTTCGCGCACTACGCCGCCCGCGCCGTCGGGGGCGCCGGCCTCATCGTCCAGGAGGCCACCGCGGTCTCTCCGGAAGGCCGGATCTCCCCCTACGACCTCGGCATCTGGAACGACACCCAGGTCGAGGCGCTGCGCCGGATCACCGCCTTCGTGAAGTCCCAGGGCGCGGTCCCCGCGATCCAGCTCGCCCACGCCGGCCGCAAGGCGTCGACCGACCGGACCTGGAAGGGCGGCGCCCCCGTCGGCCCCGAGGCCCACGGCTGGCAGCCGGTCGCCCCCAGCGCCGTGCCGTTCCACGAAGGCCGCCCGGTGCCCCACGAACTGACCGTCGATCAGATCCACGAGATCACCGCGCAGTTCGCGGCCGCCGCCGAACGGTCGCTGGCCGCGGGATACGAGGTCGTGGAGGTGCACGGCGCCCACGGCTACCTGATCGGGGAGTTCCTCTCCCCGCACAGCAACCGGCGCACCGACGCGTACGGCGGCTCCTTCGGGAACCGCACCCGCTTCGCGCTCGAAGTGGTCGACGCCGTACGGGCGGTGTGGCCCGTGGAACTCCCGCTGTTCTTCCGGATCTCCGCCACCGACTGGCTGGAGGAGGACGGCTGGACCGCGGACGAGACGGTCCGGCTGGCCGGCCTGCTCCAGGAGCACGGGGTGGACCTCCTCGACGTCTCCACCGGCGGGCTCGCCCCCGGGGTGACGATCCCGGTCGGCCCCGGCTACCAGGTGCCGTTCGCGGCCCGGGTCAAGGCCGAGACCTCGCTCCCGGTGGCCGCCGTCGGCCTGATCACCGAGCCGGAGCAGGCCGAGAAGATCCTCGCCAACGGCGAGGCGGACGCCGTGCTGCTCGGCCGCGAGCTGCTGCGCGACCCCTACTGGGCCCGCCGCGCGGCCGCCGAACTCGGCGGGGAGCTCCGTACCCCGGAGCCGTACCACCTCTCCTGGTGAACCGGACGCGGCGCGGACGCCCCCGTCCGCGCCGCGCGCCACCGGTCCTACGACGGCTCTCGTACGATGGTGCCGGGCACGACGGGCCCCGGGCGAGTGGTGGTTCGGGCGAACCGTGCGCGCCGAGTGAGTCGAGCGAGTGGAGCAGGGACATGACGGAACGCGACACGGCCCGCGCCCTCGCCCACCCCGAGGCCGCCGAGATCCGGCTGGAGGGCGTGCTCCACGCGCTCTCCGACCCGGTCCGGCTCTCCATCACCCGGGACCTCGCCGTCTCCGCCGCCGACCTGGCCTGCTCGCACTTCGACCTGCCGGTCACCAAGTCGACCACCACGCACCACTTCCGCGTGCTGCGGGAGAGCGGCGTCGTACGCCAGACCTACCGCGGCACCACCAAGCTCAACGCCCTGCGCCGCGAGGAGCTGGAGGCCCTCTTCCCGGGTCTCCTCGACTCCGTCCTCACGGCCGCGGCGGCCGAGGAAGCCCGCCTGGCGTAGCCGCGCGGCCGCCACGGCCCGGCGGCCCCCGTCCGGCAGTCCGGCCTACGTCCGGCCGGCCGCGCCCAGCAGGCCGTCCCAGTCCGGGATCTTCACCGAGCGGCGCCCCAGCGACCGGCCCAGTTCCGCCTCGGCCGCCTCGACCGCCAGCCACCCCGGCCACTCCACCGGACGCAGGCCCGCCGACCGCATCGCGTCCAGCGGGTCGCCGGGCAGCTCGCGCAGGGCCAGCCGCCCCGCGTCCTGGAGCAGCGAGGACGCCGTCTCCTTCGCGCAGGGGCGGTTGGTGCCGATCACCCCCGTCGGGCCGCGCTTGATCCACCCCGCCACGTACTCGCCCACCGAGGCCCGGCCCCCGCGCAGCACCCGGCCCGCCGCGTGCGGGACCGTGCCCCGCACCGGGTCGAAGGGCAGACCGGCCAGGGGGACGCCCCGGTACCCCACCGAGCGCAGCACCAGCTGCGCCGGGACGACCTCGTACGCCCCCGTCCCCGTCACTCCGCCGTGCCCGTCCGGGGCGGTCCGCTCGAAGCGCACCCCGGTGACCCGGCCGTCCGGGCCGCCCAGCACCTCCGACGGGCGCAGGTAGAACCGCAGCGTGATCGCGCGCGGCCCGCCGGTCGCGCCGCCCTCGGCCCAGCCGCGCAGCGCCTCCACGTTCCGCCGGGCCACCGCGGGCAGCGCGGCGGCCGCGACCGGATCGGCGTACGCGGGGTCCAGGGCCAGCTCGGCGGGATCCACGCGGGCGTCCACCCCCGGCAGCGTGCCCAGTTCCCGCAGTTCCTTGGTGGTGAACCTCGCCTGTGAGGGGCCGCGTCGGGCGACCATCGCCACCGCGCGCACCCCGCTGTCCGCGAGCGCGCCGAGCGCCGGCTGCGGCATGTCCGTCGGGGCCAGTTCGGCCGCGCCCCGGGCCAGGATCCGGGTGACGTCCACGGCGACGTTGCCCGCCCCGACGACCACGGCCGACTCCACCCCGGCCAGGCCGAAGGCGGCCGTCGCGGCGTCCGGGTGCCCGCTGTACCAGGCCACGAAGTCCGTCGCGGAGCGCACCCCCGCCAGGTCCTCGCCGGGGATGCCGAGCAGCCGGTCCCGCGCCGCCCCCACGCAGTACACGACCGCGTGGTACAGCTCCAGCAGCCGCCCCGGGGGCAGTGCCTCCCCGCCGACCTCGACGTTCCCGAGGAAACGGATCCGCTCGTCCTCCAGCACGGCGCGCAGGCTGCCCTGCAGCGATTTGATCTTCTCGTGGTCGGGGGCGACCCCGTAGCGCACCAGTCCGTACGGGGCCGGCAGCCGGTCCAGGACGTCGACCCGGACGCCGGGCACCTCGCGCTGCTGTACCAGGGTCTGCGCGGCGTAGACCCCGCTGGGGCCCGATCCGACGACGGCGATGTGAAGCACGGCGGAGCTCCTCACGCGGGTGGTCACCAGCATGACACCGGGTGCCGGGGCCGTCAGCCCATGGCGCGCATCCGGTGGATCTCGGCGCTCTGCGTGGCCACGACCTCGTTGGCCATCTCCTCGACCGCCACGTTGTTGCCGCCGGCCAGCGCCTCGCCGGCCATCTTCACGGCGCCCTCGTGGTGGGCGGTCATCAGCTTCAGGAAGAGCCGGTCGAAGTCGGCCCCCGAGGCCGCGGCCAGGTCCGTCAGCTGCCGCTCGGTGGCCATGCCCGGCATCGTGCCGTGGTCGTGCGGGTGCGCGCCGGAGTCCGCCTGCGGCGCGGGGTGCAGGGCCGACCACTTCTCCATCGCCCCGATCTCGGGCCGCTGGGCGGCCTCGATCCGCTCCGCCAGGCGTCGGACGCCGTCCGCCGCGGCCCGCGCCGGCGCCAGCGCGCTCATCGTCAGGGCCTGCCGGTGGTGCTCGGTCATGTTCCGCACGTAGGTCCGGTCGGCGGCGTTGGCGCTGTCGTCGGGCTTCTCCCGCGCGGCCTGTTCGGGTGTGAGCGTGCGCGCCTGCTCGCCGGGCCTGCCGGGCGCGACGATCACGGCCCGGCCGTCGTCGGCGCGGTCCCGCGGCCGGTCCGCCTGGCAGCCGGCGAGTGCCGACAGGAGGCCGGCGGCCACAACCGCTCCGGAGAATCGGCCGAGTGGCCCTTTTGCCATGTCCATGAAAGGAAGATACTGCCGGGGTCCTGGTTCCGCGCCCACCCGGCGAGGAACCGATCGGACTCCCATGGGAGGCACAGTGACCTCGTTGCACACCATCAGAGTGCGGAAAAGGAGTCTGGGAGCGGTCGTCGCGGCGGCCGGCCTCGCCACGCTCCTGGCCGCCGGCCCCGCGGCCGCCACACCGGATCCGGGTGAGATGTCGCCGGGAACGGCCGGACAGCAGGAGTCGGGCCTCGTCGAGGGCCGGGCGCTCGCCCCGGGCGAGATACCCGGCCAGGACGAGATCGTGCACAGTGCCAACATCAAGCCGCTGGCCAACATCCCGAGCGCCGACCCCACCGTGATCAACTCCGACCTGGCGTTCCAGGGCAGGTACGCGTACGCGGGCAACTACAACGGCTTCACGATCTACGACATCGGGAACCCGAAGGCACCGAAGACGGTCACCCAGGTGCTCTGCCCGGGCGGCCAGAACGACATCTCCGTCCACGGCGACCTGCTCTTCCTCTCCACCGACTCCTCGCGCAGCGACGACTCCTGCAACAGCGTCTCGCAGCCCGCCACGGAGAAGTCCTCGTGGGAGGGCATCAAGATCTTCGACATCAAGGACAAGAAGAACCCCAAGTACATCAAGTCCGTGGAGACCGCCTGCGGTTCCCACACCCACACCCTGGTGCCGGGCAGCCGCGACCTCTACCTCTACGTCGCCTCCTACTCGCCGAACGAGGCCTTCCCCGACTGCAAGCCGCCGCACGACGGCATCTCCGTGGTGAAGGTCCCGAAGAAGGCGCCGACGAAGGCCGCCGTCGTCGCCTTCCCGATCCTCTTCCCGGACGGCGGCAACCCGGGCGGGCCCGCCAACCCGGGCGTCTCCAAGACCACCGGCTGCCACGACATCACCGTGCTGCCCTCGAAGAACCTCGCCGCCGGAGCCTGCATGGGTGACGGCATCCTCTTCGACATCAGCAGGCCCGAGCAGCCACGGGTCATCGACCGGGTCCAGGACAACGTGAACTTCGCGTTCTGGCACTCGGCGACCTTCAACGAGCGGGCGAACAAGGTGGTGTTCACCGACGAGCTCGGCGGCGGTGGCGGCGCCACCTGCAACGAGGCCACCGGCCCCCACCGGGGCGCCGACGGGATCTACGACATCACCGGCCGCGGGGACCAGCGCAAGCTCGCCTTCCGCAGCTACTTCAAGATCCCGCGCCACCAGGCCGACACCGAGAACTGCGTGGCCCACAACGGCTCGCTGGTCCCGGTCGGCGGCGGCCGCGACATCATGGTCCAGGCCTGGTACCAGGGCGGCATCTCGGTCTGGGACTTCACCGACTCCTCCAGGCCCAAGGAGATCGGCTACTTCGAGCGCGGCCCGCTCACCACGGACGTGCTCGGGCTCGGCGGCTCCTGGTCGGCGTACTACTACAACGGTCACATCTACTCGAACGACATCACCAAGGGCCTCGACGTGCTCAGGCTCGACGACTGGCGGACGGTGAGCGCCAAGTGGGTGCGGATGGACCGGCTCAACGTCCAGACCCAGCCCGAGTACCACTAGCGACCGGCCGGCGGCCCGCGGGCCGCCGCTCCTAGCGGGGAAAGGTTCCGCCGGGTGGTCCTCCGTCCGGCGGGACGCCCAGCTCCCAGTCCAGCCCGTACCGCTGGAACAGCTCCGCCCGCAGCCGGGACGCCGGCATCGGCGCCCCCGGCAGCAGCACCGCCACCACCGCGCCCATCAGCAGCGCCCGCAGCAGTGGATAGTCGGCGTCCACGTCCGCCGAGCCGTACCGGGCCATCGTGTCCCGCAGCAGCTCGGCGAGCCGCTGCTGCTCCTGGCACCGGATGAAGCCCTCCGCCTGCAGGATGCCCGCCATGTGCGTCCGCATCAGCCGCGGATGGTCCCGCGCCAGTCCCAGCGTCGCGTCGATGGCGCGGGCGAGGCGCTCGCGGCCCTCGTCCGCACCGCGGGGGCGCGGCTCGCGCTCCAGCGCCGCGGACAAGGTCAGGTGCATCAGCCGGTGCACCGCCGACTGCAGCAACTGCCGCTTGCCCGGGAAGTAGTACGAGACCAGACCCCGTGCCGCGCCCGCCCGGTCGGCGATGTCGCCGAGTCGCGTGGCCTCGTAGCCGCGCTCGGCGACGAGGTCGACCGTGGCCTGCAGCAGCCGTTCCCTGGAACGTCTGCGCAATTCTTCATTGACCGATGCGCTGCGCGGGACCATGCTTGCTCCTGCTGCGTTGACTGGCTCTGAGCCAATATACTCAGCGCGCGGAGTCGCCTGCTCTGGGTGACACGGGGGATCGCCCAGAGCAGGCACGCCCGTGGCAGCCGTACGCGGACGTCGCGACAGCCACCAGGGCCACGCCCAGGAGCCAGCCCGCGAGGACGTCCGAGGTCCAGTGCACCCCGAGGTAGAGCCGGGTGAAGCCGACCCCGAGCACCGAGACGACGGCCACCGCCCAGGCGGCGGCGACCGCCCACCGCGGTGTCGCACCGGGCAGCAGCCACAGCAGCATCCCGCACACCACCGTCGCGGTCATGGCGTGGCCGGACGGGTAGGCCGCGTAGTGCGCCGAGTCGACCGGGTCCGGCCACTGAGGACGCTCCCGCCCCACCAGGGCCTTGAGTCCCTGCTGCACCACCGACGCCACCACCGTGGCCAGGGCCACCCGCAGCGCCCGCCGACGCTCGCCCCGCCACCACAGCGCGACGCAGGCCACGGCGGCCAGGGCGCGCATCGTCCAGGGGTCCCACACCCAGTCGGAGAGCACCCGCATCAGGCGGGTGGTGCCCGGACCGGCGACCGCGCGGGCGTGCAGGTCGCGGGCGATCCGGCCGTCGAGAGAGAGCAGCGGCTCCCACCGCGCCACCACCAGCACGGTCAGGGCGACCGCCAGCAGCGCGCAGCCGATGCCGGTCCAGCGCAGGTGTCGGTCGTCGTTCCGCATGCGCCCGATCGTCGCACCGGCGGCCCCCGAAGGGCTCCGGGCGCGCCCGGGACCGTCCGGCGGCGGGCACCCGGGCCGGCTAGGACAGCGCGCTCAGGCCCGGTACGAACGCCACCAGCAGCGGCACCGCCGGCACCAGCGCGGCCAGCGCCGTCAGCCGCAGCCGCCGGCCGGCCGACAGCCGGGGCGCGGCGGACAGCAGCCGCCGTACCCGCTGCGGGACGTGGGCCTGCGGCGCCGGGGACGGCCCGAACACCCCGCGGTCCTCGTTGAGCCCGACCAGGGCCAGCGCGGTCGTCAGCCGCCCGAAGCGGCGCGAGGCCACGTCGTCGGCGGCCAGTTCGACCAGGCGGTGCATCTGCGCCTCGAACGCCGCGAAGACCGGCACCTGCGGGAACCCCCGGGACAGCGCGCGCGAGCAGTGCAGCAGCCAGTCGTGCCGGGCCGCCGCGTGGCCCTGCTCGTGGGCCAGTACGGCGTCCAGCTGGCTCCCCTTCAGCCGCGCCAGGGCCGCCGTCGTGACCACCAGCTGCGGGGCCGCGCCGGGCAGCCACCAGGCGTCCGGCCGCGGGCCCTCCAGGACGACCAGCCGTGCGCCCGCCGGTTCCTCGCCGGGCAACAGCGGTGCGCGCAGGCGCAGTTCGGTGTCCTGGACCCGGCGCCGGGTGCGTGCCCGGAGCACCTCGCGGCCCAGCATCGCCCCGGTCCACAGCGCTCCGGCCCCCAGCAGCAGCGCGGTGCCGGTGGCCCAGGTGCCTCCGGAGGCGCCGAGGGCGTAGGCGTCGACCACACCGTGCGGGGCGGCGGCGAAGAGCCGGCCGCGGACCACCTGCCAGGCGGCCGCCGCGCTCAGCAGCATCGACAGGCCGAAGCACAGGAGCACCGCGGCCACCACGCACTGCCACACCCACAGGGCGACCACGGGTTCGCGCTCCGGCCACCGGGCCCGTCGCAGCAGGCGGGGGGCGAGCACCGCGGTCAGGGCGCCGAGCAGCAGGAGAACGGCGGGGACCATCATGTCCGCCAGCCTATGAGCGCGGGCCTGCCTGCGGGTACGGCCCCGGGGCTTTGGTGACGCAGGACACGTCTCCGGCGGAGGTCACATCGGGAGCCGCGCGGAGGTCACATCGGGAGCAGCATCGCCAGCATGCCGATCCCCATGGCGAGCCGGCAGGCCCGGAGCAGCTCGGCCGGCTTCGGCTGGGCCGTCGCCGCGGACGCCGCCCCGCGCCCCCCGGCCGCCGCCGAGCCGCCCCCCCCCCCCCC
>NZ_JBEOXU010000040.1:17075-47099 GCF_040296725.1 Streptomyces sp. NPDC002044 | reverse complement strand
CGCGCCTACGTCGAGCAGGACCTCCACGAGATCTACGAGGGCGAAGTCCGCTACGCCCGCGACGCCTTCGAGGGCCTGCGCCTCATGGACGCCCTGATCGCCGTGAAGCGCGGCGTCCCCGGCGCGTCCCTGCCCGAGCTGAAGCAGCGCCGCGTCGCCAAGCGGGCCGCCCCCGTCCCGGAGGCGGAGGAGCCGCAGGAGCCCGGCGGCCGCTCCGATGTGTCCGTCGACAACCCCGTCCCCACCCCGCCGTTCTGGGGCACCCGTGTCGTCAAGGGCATCCCGCTCAAGGACTACGCCTCCTGGCTCGACGAAGGCGCCCTCTTCAAGGGGCAGTGGGGCCTCAAGCAGGCCCGCGCGGGCGGAGCCACGTACGAGGAGCTCGTCGAGACCGAGGGCCGTCCGCGGCTGCGCGGCCTCCTGGACAAGCTGCACACCGAGAACCTCCTCGAAGCCGCCGTCGTCTACGGCTACTTCCCCTGCGTCTCCAAGGGCGAGGACCTCATCCTCCTCGACGACCAGGGCAACGAGCGCACCCGCTTCACCTTCCCGCGCCAGCGCCGCGGCCGCCGCCTGTGCCTCGCGGACTTCTTCCGCCCCGAGGAGTCCGGCGAGATCGACGTGGTCGGCCTCCAGGTCGTCACCGTCGGCTCCAGGATCGGCGAGGCCACCGCGAAGCTCTTCGAGGCCGACGCCTACCGCGAGTACCTCGAACTGCACGGCCTGTCCGTCCAGCTCGCCGAGGCCATGGCCGAGTACTGGCACGCACGGGTCCGCTCCGAGCTCGGATTCGGCGGCGAGGACCCCTCCAAGGTGGAGGACATGTTCGACCTGAAGTACCGCGGCGCCCGCTTCTCCCTCGGCTACGGAGCCTGCCCCGACCTGGAGGACCGCGCCAAGATCGCCGAGCTCCTCCAGCCGGAGCGCATCGGCGTCCACCTCTCCGAGGAGTTCCAGCTCCATCCGGAGCAGTCCACCGACGCGATCGTGATTCACCACCCCGAAGCGAAGTATTTCAACGCACGCTGACGCGGGCCGACGTACACTTGTCGGTCCCATACAGGCCGGTCGCCTGTTCCCCCGGGGATGCCCCGCGGGAAGAGGTGACCGGCCTTCTCGTCCCTACTGAGAGGTGTGCGCATGACGAGCACGGTTCCCGCCCCCGTCGCCCCCACGGCCGACGGCTCGGCCCTCCAGGCGGTGCTGCTCGACATGGACGGCACCCTCGTCGACACGGAGGGCTTCTGGTGGGAGATCGAAGCCGAGATCTTCCACGAGCTCGGACACCGGCTCGACGACGCCTGGCGGGACGTCGTCGTCGGCGGCCCGATGAGCCGCAGTGCCGCGTTCCTCATCGAGTCCACCGGCGCGGCCATCGAACTCGCCGAGCTGAGCGTCCTGCTCAACGAGCGCTTCGAGGCCCGCATCGCCGACCGGGTGCCGATCATGCCCGGCGCCGAACGGCTGCTGGCCGAGCTGGCCCAGCACAACGTGCCCACCGCCCTGGTCTCCGCCTCCCACCGCCGGGTCATCGACCAGGTGCTGCTGACCCTCGGCCGTGACCGCTTCACGATGACGGTCGCCGGCGACGAGGTGGCCCGCACCAAGCCGCACCCCGACCCCTACCTGCACGCCGCCGCGGCCCTCGGCGCGCACCCCTCGCGCTGCGCCGTCATCGAGGACACCGTCACGGGCGTCGCCGCCGCGGAGGCCGCCGGCTGCCGGGTCGTCGCGATCCCCTCGGTCGGGCTGATCCCGCCCGCTCCGGGACGCACGGTCGTCCACTCCCTGGAGGACGTGAACCTGGCGTTCCTGCGCTCCCTGATCGCCCCGATGAACTGATCGCCCGATGTACTGATCGCCCGATGTACTGAGTGCCCCGATGCACTGAGCGCACACGGCACCGCACGCTCCGTACCGAACGGACACCCGTCAGATGTGGATCCGACGGAAGGATCTTCCGTCTAAGGCCCCGGAGGCTGAAATTCCACGCCTTCCGGGGCGGTCTCCCGGGTGACGTTGGTCACCCGCCCGGACCCCGGTGAGCATGCCCGAGGGCTCCTGCGGCTTCCCTTGTGTCCGGATTGATCAGCTCCTGACCGAATCTGCGCGGACTTCCACATGAACAGCCAGTCCGCTCCCATCACCGTCCGATTACGCCCCAAGTCCGGCCAGTTCAAGCCATCCCGCCCCGGCCCACTAGTGTCAACGAGGGCACTGCGCCGCACCTCAGCCGTACCGGACACACACCCCTGTGCCGGTACCGCGTGGACCGATCGTCACATCACCGGCCCGATCGTTCCGCCCTGAACGGGCGACCGCCGCGAAGTGCCCTTTACGCCGCTTTGAGCAAGTGCCGGTTACAGGGAGTACTTCCAGCATGAACCGCAAGACCATGGTGCTGACGGCCGCGGCCGGACTGCTCACGCCCACGCTCGCCGCCTGCGGCAGCGCCAGCGGCGGAGGAGCGGGATCCGGAGCGATCGTCGTCGGGACCACCGACCGGTTCGAGGCCGCCGAGTTCGCCCCCGCCCCGTTCGACCCGGCGTACGCCTACGACGCCGGAGCCTGGAACGTCCTGCGCCAGACCGTCCAGACGCTGATGCACACCCCGCGCGGCGGCGGCCAGCCCGTCCCCGAAGCGGCCTCCGACTGCCGCTTCACCGACACCGGCAACGAGAGCTACCGCTGCACCCTGCGGCCCGGGCTCACGTTCGCCGGCGGCGATCCGCTCACCGCGAAGGACGTCAAGTTCTCCATCGAGCGGGTCCTCGCCATCAAGGACGAGAACGGCCCGTCCTCGCTGCTCTCCACCATCGACACCGTCGAGGCCAAGGGCGCCGACACCGTCGTCTTCCACCTGAAGACCCCGGACGCGACCTTCCCCTACAAGCTCTCCACCCCCGCCGCGGGCATCGTCAGCGCCAAGAGCTACGACGCGAAGAAGCTCCGCGAGGGCTTCACCGTCGACGGCTCCGGCCCCTACACGATGAAGCCCGAGGTCAAGGACAACCAGCTGGTCCGCGCGGTCTTCACCAAGAACCCGCACTACAAGGGCGACCTGAAGGTACAGAACGACAAGGTCGAGCTCCGTACCTATCCCGACTCCGCCGGCATGGGCAAGGCCCTCGCCGACGGATCCGTCCACATGGTCTCCCGGACCCTGGCACCCGCCCAGATCTCCGAGCTCTCCGCCAAGCCGCCCAAGGGCGTCAAGCTCGTCCCCCTCCCGGGCCTGGAGATCCGCTACCTCGGCTTCAACACCGAGGCGCCGGTCGTCAAGGAGAAGGCCGTACGCCAGGCCCTCGCCGCCGCCGTCGACCGCAACGCGGTCATCACCAAGGTCTACGGCAAGGCCGCCCAGCCGCTCTACTCGCTGGTCCCCACCACCGTGCCCGGCCACGTCAACTCCTTCTTCACCAAGTACGGCGAGGTCAACACCGCCAAGGCCGCCGGCCTGCTGAAGGAAGCCGGGATCAAGACCCCGGTGAAGCTGACGCTCAACTACACCACCGACCACTACGGTGACGGCACCGCGGCCGAGTTCGAGGCCCTCAAGGCCCAGCTGAACTCCACCGGGCTGTTCGACATCACCGTCCAGGGCAGCGACTGGGCCGACTTCCGCCCCGCCCAGAAGAAGGGCGACCACGCCGCCTACGGGCTCGGCTGGTTCCCCGACTACCCGGACGCCGACAACTTCCTCGCCCCGTTCCTGGAGCAGGACAACTTCCTGGGCACGCCGTACGCCAACGCCGCGGTGCGCACCAAACTCATCCCCGAATCCCGCCGGGCGGTCGACCGCAGCGTCGCCCTCCCCGCGATCACGGAGATGCAGGACATCGTCGCCGAGGACGTACCCGTCCTGCCCCTGTGGCAGGGCAAGCAGTACGTCGCCGCACGCGACGGGATCACCGGAGTGGAGTGGTCGGTCAACGCCATCTCCGACCTCCAGCTGTGGGAACTCGGCCGGGGTGTCAGCGGCTGAGACCCGCAGGGAACCGGCAGCGGGTGTCGCGGGCCGGCGCATCGATTCGTCAAGACTGTGAAGGATTCGCGTGATGAGACGTAACCAGTGGTTGGCGGCCCCGCTCGGCGCAGCCACCGCCGCCGCGCTGCTCAGCGGTTGCGGTTCGACCGACGGCTCCAATGCCGGAAGCGGCAAGGGCGTGGTCATGGGGATATCCGACAAGGTGAAGTCGACGGACCCCGCGTCCGGCTACGACCCCGGCTCCTGGCTGCTCTTCAACAACGTCTTCCAGTCGCTGCTGAGCTTCCCCAAGGGCGGGACCACGCCGGAACCCGACGCCGCGCAGACCTGCGCGTTCGAGGGCGGCGAGAGCAAGGTGTACAAGTGCACCCTGCGCGGCGGCCTGAAGTTCAGCAACGGCAACAAGCTCACCTCCAAGGACGTCAAGTACTCCTTCGAGCGCACCCTGAAGATCAACGACGACAACGGCCCCGCCGTGATGCTCGCGTCGATCGACGGCATCGACGCCCCCGACGACAAGACCGTCGTCTTCCGGCTCAAGACGTCCGACGCGACCTTCCCCAGCAAGATCGCCTCGGGCGCGGGCGCGATCGTCGACCACACCGAGTACCCCGCCGACAAGATCCGCACCGACGGCAAGGCCGTCGGATCCGGCGTCTACAAGCTGGACTCGATCAACGACAAGAGCGCCGGCTTCTCCGTCAATGAGTCCTACAGCGGCAAGGCCAAGCCGAAGAACTCCGGCGTGACCATGAAGTTCTTCAACGAGGACCAGGCCGCGCTCCGCAAGGTCCTCGAGAGCGGCGACGTCGACTTCGCCTTCCGCGGCCTCGCCGCCAAGGACATCGCCGGCCTCGCCAACAAGACCGGCGACCAGAAGGTCGAGGTCGTCCAGGGCGCCGGCGCCGAGGTCGAGCACCTCGTCTTCAACATGAACGACCCGGTCGCCGGCAAGCTCCCCGTCCGCAAGGCCGTCGCCTACCTCATCGACCGCGAAGCGCTCGTCAAGGACGTCTACGACGGCACCGCGACCGCGCTCTACTCGATCGTCCCGGCCGGCATCGCCTCGCACAACACGGCCTTCTTCGACCGCTACGGCGGCAGCCCCCAGCCCGAGAAGGCCAAGGCCGTCCTGCGCGCCGCGAACATCAAGGACAAGGTGAAGATCACCCTGTACTCGACGCCGTCGCGCTACGGCCCCTCCACGGACGAGGAGTTCGCGCTCATCGCCAAGCAGCTCAACGACAGCGGACTCTTCGAGGCCGACGTCAAGTCCGTCGAGTACGAGCAGTACGAGAAGGACATCCAGGCCGGCAAGTACGGCGTCTACGTCAAGGGCTGGGTCCCGGACTACCCGGACGCCGACAACTTCACGCAGCCGTTCTTCGGGCCCGGCAACGTCCTGCAGAACAACTACGACAACAAGGAGATCACCGGGACCATCATCCCGTCGACCTCCGCGAAGTCCGACCGCGCCGCCGCGAGCACCGACTTCAACCGTCTCCAGGACATCGTCGCCGAGGAGATCCCCCTCCTGCCGCTGTGGCAGGGCAAGCAGTACGCCGTGACCCGCCCCAACGTCACCGGCCTCCAGTGGTCGCTCGACGCCTCCACCGTCTTCCGCTTCTGGGAGATCAGCAAGGGCTGAGCGGCCCCGCCGCCACCCCGCCCGCCGGCCCCCACCGGGCCCGGCCGGGAGCGTAGCCACGACAACGGGCCGGGCCCGGGACCCCCACAGGTCCCGGGCCCGGCCCGTCCGCACACCCGCCGGCCGCTACTGGGCGCCGGGGCGCACCAGACCGCTCTCGTACGCGTAGACCGCCGCCTGCACCCGGTCGCGCAGACCCAGTTTCGTCAGCACGTGGCCCACGTGCGTCTTGACCGTCGTCTCGCTCACGAACAGGTCCGCCGCGATCTCCGCGTTCGACAACCCGCGGGCCACCAGCTTCAGCACCTCGACCTCGCGCTCGGTCAGCGTCCCCAGCGTGTCCGGAACACTGTCGTCGCCCGACGGCAGGTGACCCGCGTACTTGTCCAGCAGCCGCCGCGTGATGCTCGGCGCGAGCATCGCCTCGCCCGCCGCGACCACCCGGATCGCCTGTACCAGCTCGTTCGCCGGCGCGTCCTTCAACAGGAACCCGCTCGCGCCCGCCCGCAGCGCCTCCACCACGTACTCGTCGAGGTCGAACGTCGTCAGCACGAGCACCTTCGCCGGACCGTCCCGCCCCGGACCCGTGATCTGCCGCGTCGCCTCCACCCCGTCCATCCGCGGCATCCGGATGTCCATCAGCACCACATCGGGCTGCAGCGCCCGCACCTGGTCCAGCGCCTGCAGACCGTCCCCGGCCTCACCCACCACCGCCAGCCCCGGCTCGGCCTCCAGGATCATCCGGAAGCCGGTGCGCAGCAGTGGCTGGTCGTCGACCAGCAGGACGCGGATCGCCACGGGGGTCTCCCTCGTATTCGTCGGACGGCTTCGGCGGACGCCGCCCATTGTGCCCTGACCCCGCGATCAGCCCTCCGCCGGGCGTACCGCCGCCTCCCCGGACGCCTCCGGCCGCGCCCCCGGCACCTGCCCCGCCACCTGCCCCGCCGCCTCCGGCCCGGCACCCGCCGCCTCCCCGCGCCGGGCCGGCGACAGCGTCAGCGGATACACCGGGGGAGTCCCCCCGAACTCCGGACACACCGCCTGATGATCACACCAGCCGCACAGCTTCGTCGGCCGCGGCCGCCAGTCACCCGTCTCCGTCGCCTCCCGGATCGCCTCCCACAGCGCCAGCAGCTTGCGCTCCACCCGCTCCAGGTCCGCCACCACCGGGTCGTACGTCAGCACGTCCCCACTGCCCAGGTACACCAGCTGCAACCGCCGCGGCACCACCCGCTTCAGCCGCCACACCACCAGCGCGTAGAACTTCATCTGGAACAGCGCGCCCTCGGAATACTCCGCCCGCGGCGCCTTCCCCGTCTTGTAGTCGACGATCCGCACCTCACCCGACGGCGCCACGTCCACCCGGTCGATGATCCCGCGCAGCCGCAGACCCGAGTCCAGCTCCGTCTCCACGAAGAACTCCCGCTCCACCGGCTCCAGCCGCGTCGGGTCCTCCAGCGTGAACCACCGCTCCACCAGCGCCTCGGCCTCCGACAGCCACCGCGCCAGCCCCGCCCCCGCGTCATCCGCCGGGAACAGCTCCGTCAGCTCCGGCCGCGCCTCCAGCAACCGGTCCCACTGCCCCGGGATCAACGCCTTCGCCCGCGGCACCGTCCGCTCCGTCGCCGGATCGTCGAAGAGCCGCTCCAGCACCGCGTGGACCAGCGTCCCCCGGGTCGCCGCCGCACTGGGCTTCTCCGGAAGCCGGTCGATCACACGGAACCGGTACAGCAGCGGGCACTGCATGAAATCGCCGGCCCGTGAGGGGGACAGCGATGTGGGTGCCACGGCGCGAGGCGCCGCGTCGGCATCGGCTGCGCCTGGCACGGCACCGGAGCTCGTCATCATGGACAAAACCCTACGACCCGCGACCGACAGCACGCGCATACCATCGACGCCGGGGCCCCGCGCACTGCATGATCGGAGCACCACACCCCACCGAAGCACGACACAAGCCCCACCCGAACCACCCGAAACACGACCCCCGCCGAACGACCGGGGGACCCCCCAGAACGAAGGACAGCCGTGGCAGACACCGACGAAACCGGCGAGCGCGGAGGACGGCGCTCCGGACCGGGCGGCGGAATCCTCATGGGCCGCCCCTTCGGCGTACCCGTCTACGTCTCGCCCAGCTGGTTCCTCGTCGCCGCCCTCATCACCTGGGTCTTCGGCGACCAGCTCGACCGCATCCTCCCCGACCTCGGACCCGTCCGCTACCTCGTCTCCCTCTTCTTCGCCGTCGCCTTCTACGCCTCGGTCCTCGTCCACGAACTCGCCCACACCGTTGCCGCCCTGCGCTTCAAACTCCCCGTACGCCGCATCCGGCTCCAGTTCTTCGGCGGCGTCTCCGAGATCGAGAAGGAATCCGAGACCCCCGGCCGCGAATTCGTCCTCGCCTTCGTCGGCCCCCTCCTCTCCCTCCTCCTCTCCGGAGCCTTCTACCTCGGCATGAAGGCCGTCGACCCCGCCACCGTCCCCGGCGTCCTCCTCGCCGGCCTCATGATCTCCAACCTGCTCGTCGCCGCCTTCAACCTCCTCCCCGGCCTCCCCCTCGACGGCGGCCGCATGCTCCGCGCCGTGATCTGGGGCATCACCGGCAAACCCATGGCCGGCACCGTCGCCGCCGCCTGGATCGGCCGCGGCCTCGCCGTCGCCGTCCTCCTCGGCCTCCCCCTCCTCACCCACACCGGAATCCTCGGCACCCGCACCGACTCCATCGGCGGCATGGACACCGTCATGGACGCCCTCCTCGCCGCGATCCTCGCCGCCATCATCTGGACCGGCGCCGGCAACAGCCTCCGCATGGCCCGCCTGCGCGAACACCTCCCCGGACTGCGCGCCCGCACCCTCACCCGCCGCGCCATCCCCGTCGAGAACGCCACCCCCCTCTCCGAAGCCCTCCGCCGGGCCAACGAAGCCGGCGCCCGCGCTCTCGTCGTCGTCGACGGACAAGGCGACCCCACCGCCATCGTCCGCGAGAGCGCCATCGCCTCGGTCCCCGAACACCGCCGCCCCTGGATCGCCGTCAGCGCCCTCGCCCAGGACCTCACCGACGGCATGAGGGTCGGCGCCGACCTCAACGGCGAAGAACTCCTCGAGCACCTGCGCTCCACCCCCGCCAGCGAATACCTCGTCCTCGAAACCGGCGGCGAGATCTACGGCGTCCTGTCCACCCTCGACGTCGAGAAAGCCTTCGTGAAGGCCATGGCACGGCCCCAGTCCTGAAGCCAATACACTGGTCACATGTCCGAACCGACCGGTGCCGCCCGCCGACGCGGGCCCTTCGAGGTCGGGGACCAGGTTCAGCTCACCGACCCCAAGGGCCGCCACTACACGTTCACGCTCGAAGCCGGGAAGAATTTCCACACCCACAAGGGTTCCTTCCCGCACGACGAGCTGATCGGTGCTCCCGAGGGCAGTGTTGTCCGTACCACGGGCAATGTCGCGTACCTCGCGCTGCGTCCCCTGCTCCCCGACTATGTCCTGTCCATGCCCCGCGGTGCCGCCGTGGTCTACCCCAAGGACGCGGGCCAGATCCTGGCCTTCGCCGACATCTTCCCCGGCGCCCGCGTCGTCGAGGCGGGCGTCGGATCCGGCTCCCTGAGCAGCTTCCTGCTGCGCGCCATCGGCGACCAGGGCATGCTCCACAGCTACGAGCGCCGCCCGGACTTCGCCGAGATCGCCACCGCCAACGTCGAGCGGTACTTCGGCGGCCCGCACCCCGCGTGGCAGCTGACCGTGGGCGACCTCCAGGACAACCTGTCCGACACGGACGTCGACCGCGTCATCCTCGACATGCTCGCCCCCTGGGAGTGCCTCGAGGCCGTCTCCAAGGCCCTGGTCCCCGGCGGCATCCTGTGCTGCTACGTCGCCACCACCACCCAGCTCTCGCGCACCGTCGAGTCCATCCGCGAGTTCGGCTGCTACGCCGAGCCGCAGCCGTGGGAATCGATGATCCGCAACTGGCACGTGGAGGGCCTCGCGGTCCGCCCCGACCACCGGATGATCGGGCACACCGGCTTCCTCGTCACCGCCCGCCGCCTCGCGGACGGAGTCGAGCCGCCCATGCGCCGCCGCCGCCCCGCCAAGGGCGCCTACGGCGACGACTACGACGGCCCCGGCAGCGACCGGTCCGCCTGAGCCCCGCGGCCGCCCGGTCGGCCGCACCGCACACCCAACACGACGGCGCTGTGGCGCAGTTCCCCCGATGGTCCGGGAACTGCGCCACAGCGCCTTCTCGTTGTCCCGTACGCCGGCCCGGCCGACCCGGACCCAGCCGTTCCGCCGCCGTGTGAGGTGTGGCACGATGCTGGCTCCCCGTCACCCTTCGCACAGGAGACACCCCGCGTGCTGCTGCACAGCCCCACCGAGCCGGCGCCGACCGCGGACACCCTCGCGCACAGCGGCACCCGGCCCGTCCACTGGCTCGCCACCGCCACGGCCGTCGCCGCCGTCATAGCCGCCGCGGGACTCGTCCAGCCCGCCGCCGGCGCCCCCGCCCCGGCCGCGAACGGGCCGCGAGCCGCCGCCCCGGCCGCCCCCGCCGTCACCGAAGACGCCCCCGACGCCGCCGCCGTCACCTACCCGCTCGACTGCAAGGGCGCCCCCCAGGCCGTCACCGCCACCGCCCAAGGCGACCTCGACGGCGACGGCCGCCCCGAAACCGTGGCGGCCGTCCGCTGCGACGCGGGCTCCGGCACCCCGCCCCACGCCCTCTACGTCCTCGTCCGGGACCCCGCCGACGACGCACACCCCCGCATCGTCGCCACCCTCCTCGACACCGGCCTGCGCCAGAGCGCCACCGACCTCACCGTGAGCGACGGAGCCGTCACCGCCACCCTCCTCGGCTACTCCTCGCCGGAGGTCCCGCGCTACAGCCCGGACGTCAGGAAGCTCGCCAAGTGGCGCTGGAGCGGCGGAAAATTCCGCCAAGAGCTGACGGACCCGGCCGCCAAGAGTGTTTGAAGCGTCACTCGGCGTCGGGGCCGAAGACTTCCACCCTGTCCGAAACGCGCCTTACGTGAATACAGTCACCCGGACATTCCTTCGCCGAGTCCACCACGTCCTGGAGCAGCGTCAGCGGAACCGGAGTCGTCGCCCCCGCATCCTGCAGCAGCTCGTCCTCCCCGCTCTTCACATACGCCAGACCGTCGATGTCCAGCTCGAACACCTCCGGCGCGTACTGCGCGCAGATGCCGTCCCCGGTGCAGAGGTCCTGGTCGATCCAGACCTCAAGGGGCTCTCCGGCCTCGCCGACGCCACCTGTCGGAGCCTCCTGCTGCACGGTCATATCTCCTGCCGTTCCCTGCGCTGAGTGATCCATCCCGGTCACAAGCCGCGGCAAGTCGCGCGGGCTCTGACGGGTGTTGAACACTTCGACCTTACAACCGGGCGCATCCCGAGTTTGATGGGTGGGTATTTCCTTGGCGTGAGGGAGTACGCAAGGGTGAAGATCGGACACACCCCTACCGTCTTTGTGATCTAGGGGTTTCAATCACCACCAGCCCAGGTAGGGTCAGGAAGCGTCCAGCTCCCCTTGGAGGAGGTGAGGACCGTGGCAGCCCACGACGACGACATCAACCGCGGCATCCGGCCCGGGCGAGGGTCTGAGGACCCCGCCGGCCAGGTTGCCTTTCTCGAGCAGGAAATCGCCGTCCTGCGACGTAAGCTCGCCGACTCTCCGCGACACACGAGGATTCTCGAAGAGCGGATCGTCGAGCTACAGACAAATCTGGCCGGCGTCTCCGCTCAGAATGAACGACTCGCGAACACGCTCCGCGAGGCCCGCGACCAGATCGTGGCCCTCAAAGAAGAAGTCGACCGGCTCGCACAGCCGCCGGCCGGCTTCGGTGTCTTCCTGCAGGCCAACGAGGACGGCACCGTCGACATCTTCACCGGCGGCCGAAAGCTCCGTGTGAACGTCAGCCCCAGCGTCGAACCGGAAGAGCTCCGGCGCGGCCAGGAGGTCATGCTCAACGAGGCCCTCAACGTGGTCGAGGCCATGGCATACGAGCGGGCCGGGGACATCGTCACCCTCAAGGAGATCCTCGAGGACGGCGAGCGCGCCCTGGTGGTCGGGCACACCGACGAGGAAAGGGTGGTGAGGCTCGCCGAGCCGCTCCTGGACATCACCATCCGCCCCGGCGACGCCCTCCTGCTCGAACCGCGCTCCGGCTACGTCTACGAGGTCGTCCCCAAGAGCGAGGTCGAGGAACTCGTCCTCGAAGAGGTCCCCGACATCGACTACGACAAGATCGGCGGCCTGGGCGACCAGATCGAACTGATCCGCGACGCGGTCGAGCTCCCGTACCTCCACCCCGACCTCTTCAAAGAACACGAACTGCGGCCGCCCAAGGGCATCCTGCTCTACGGGCCGCCCGGCTGCGGCAAGACGCTCATCGCCAAGGCCGTCGCCAACTCCCTTGCCAAGAAGGTCGCCGAGGTCACCGGCCAGCCCGCCGGAAAGTCCTACTTCCTCAACATCAAGGGCCCCGAACTCCTCAACAAGTACGTCGGCGAGACCGAGCGGCACATCCGCCTCGTCTTCCAGCGTGCCCGCGAGAAGGCCAGCGAGGGCACCCCCGTCATCGTCTTCTTCGACGAGATGGAATCCCTCTTCCGCACCCGCGGATCCGGAGTCAGCTCGGACGTGGAGAACACCATCGTCCCCCAGCTGCTCGCCGAGATCGACGGCGTGGAGGGCCTGGAGAACGTCATCGTCATCGGCGCCTCCAACCGCGAGGACATGATCGACCCGGCCATCCTGCGCCCCGGCCGCCTCGACGTGAAGATCAAGATCGAGCGTCCGGACGCCCAGGCGGCCAAGGACATCTTCGCGAAGTACCTCAAGGCCACGCTGCCCCTGCACCCGGACGACCTGTCCGAGCACCAGGGCTCGACCGCCGGCACCGTCCACAGCATGATCCAGACCGTCGTCGAGCAGATGTACGCCGAAACCGAGGAGAACCGCTTCCTCGAGGTCACGTACGCCAACGGCGACAAGGAAGTCCTCTACTTCAAGGACTTCAACTCGGGCGCGATGATCCAGAACATCGTGGACCGGGCGAAGAAGATGGCCATCAAGGACTTCCTCGAGCACAACCAGAAGGGCCTCCGAGTCGCCCACCTCCTCCAGGCTTGCGTGGACGAGTTCAAGGAGAACGAGGACCTGCCCAACACCACCAACCCCGACGACTGGGCCCGAATCTCCGGAAAGAAGGGCGAGCGGATCGTATTCATCCGCACGCTCGTCACCGGAAAGCAAGGCGCGGACACCGGACGCTCCATCGACACGGTGGCAAACACCGGTCAGTACCTCTGACGAAGCGGAGCGGCTGCGGACGCCCTCCCGGGCATCCGCAGCCGACTGCTTTACCGACTGCTTTTCAGCCGGTGACCACGCACATTCAATGACGGAAACGATCTCCCCACGAGCGCTCAGTGGTCATAGGCTCTTCCGTACCGCCGGACGCGCAGTGCGGGGACGGGCACCGCACAGACACACGCACCGGAGCACCAGCGGTACTTGAGCGCCGCCCCCGAAGGGGGGCGCCGCCGGGCAAGGAGGGCCGCATGACCGTACGGCGAGTAATGGGGATCGAGACGGAGTACGGGATCTCCGTCCCTGGGCACCCGAACGCCAATGCCATGCTCACCTCGTCCCAGATCGTCAACGCCTACGCGGCGGCGATGCACCGGGCGCGACGCGCCCGCTGGGACTTCGAGGAGGAGAATCCGCTGCGGGACGCCCGCGGCTTCGACCTCGCCCGCGAGGCCGCCGACAACAGCCAGCTCACCGACGAGGACATCGGCCTCGCCAACGTCATCCTCACCAACGGCGCACGGCTCTACGTCGACCACGCGCACCCCGAATACAGCTCGCCCGAGATCACCAACCCGCTCGACGCCGTGCTCTGGGACAAGGCCGGCGAGCGGATCATGGCCGAAGCGGCCGTACGGGCGGCCCAGCTCCCCGGAGCGCAGCCGATCCACCTCTACAAGAACAACACCGACAACAAGGGCGCCTCCTACGGCACGCACGAGAACTACCTGATGAAGCGGGAAACCCCCTTCTCGGACATCGTGCGCCACCTCACCCCCTTCTTCGTCTCCCGCCAGGTCGTCACCGGCGCCGGACGCGTCGGCATCGGCCAGGACGGCCGCGAACACGGCTTCCAGATCAGCCAGCGCGCGGACTACTTCGAAGTCGAGGTGGGCCTTGAGACCACCCTCAAACGCCCCATCATCAACACCCGCGACGAACCCCACTCGGACGCCGAGAAGTACCGCCGCCTCCACGTGATCATCGGCGACGCCAACCTGTCCGAGATCTCCACCTACCTCAAGCTCGGCACGACGGCGCTGGTCCTGTCCATGATCGAGGACGGCTTCATCACCGTCGACCTCGCCGTGGACCAGCCCGTGCGCACCCTGCACCAGGTCTCCCACGACCCGGACCTCAAACACCTGATCACGCTGCGCAGCGGGCGGACGCTGACCGCCGTACAGCTCCAGATGGAGTACTTCGAGCTGGCCAGGAAGTACGTGGACGAGCGCTTCGGCTCCGACGTGGACGAGCAGACCCGGGACGTGCTGGCCCGCTGGGAGGACGTACTGGGCCGGCTGGAGACCGACCCGATGAGCCTGTCGGGCGAGCTGGACTGGATCGCCAAGCGGGAGCTCCTGGAGGGCTACCGGCGCCGGGACGGGCTGGAGTGGGACGCGGCCCGGCTCCACCTGGTGGACCTCCAGTACGCGGACGTACGGCCGGAGAAGGGCCTGTACAACCGCCTGGTCGCGCGCGGCAAGATCAAGCGGCTCCTGGAGGAGCCGGCGGTCGACCGGGCCCAGAGCAAGCCCCCGGAGGACACCCGGGCGTACTTCCGCGGCCGCTGCCTGGAGCAGTACGCGGACGACGTGGCGGCGGCCTCCTGGGACTCGGTGATCTTCGACCTGCCGGGCCACGACTCGCTCCAGCGGGTCCCCACGCTGGAACCGCTGCGGGGCACCAGGGCCCACGTGAAGGAGCTCCTGGACCGCTGCCGCACGGCGGAGGACCTGGTGCGGGTGCTTTCGGGCCGCTGAATGCGGCTGAAAGGCTCCGGGGCCGGGAATCATGAGAACAGCCGGACGTTATGCCGGGACCTTTTGAACAACTGCGGGGACGAATGTCGGACCCTCCTTGTAGGGTCCGACGTAAGGTCTGATCTTGAGGGAGCCCCGAATCCCGGGGTCCCTCGACGTGAGCGTGCGAACCGAGCGGGGTGAGGTAGACATGGCGACCAAGGACACCGGCGGCGGACAGCAGAAGGCGCAGCGCTCGACCGAGGAGGTCGAGGAGGCGGCGGTCGAGGAGACCACCGATCTCAAGGAGCGCCAGGAGAAGCTCTCCGACGACGTCGACTCCGTACTCGACGAGATTGACGATGTGCTCGAAGAGAATGCCGAGGACTTCGTTCGGAGTTTCGTACAAAAAGGCGGCGAATAGCCTTCGAATCTAAGGTGAACTTGCCACGATTCGCTCCATGTCCATTGGAACGAAGTGGTGTCGCGGTTGCAGCCGGGACGTGCCGCTGAGCGGGTTCGCCCTGGATCGAAATCGCGGCGACGGCCTTCAGCCGTCGTGTCGTGAGTGTGTGGCCCAGCACAGCGCCGCACACTACCGCCGCCGTCAGGCGGCCCTGGGTAAGGCTGTCAAGGAGAAGGTCGACGTTCCGCCCGGTCACAAGCTCTGTCGCCAGTGCGGTGAGATCAAGCCGCACGGCGAGTGGCACAAGAACGCATCGGCTTCTGACGGGTTGTCCACCCGTTGCAAGGTCTGCAGGGCCACCCAGGGCCGGGCGGGGCACTTGAAGCGTTCGTACGGCCTCACCGAGGCCCAGCGTGACGAGATGGTCGACGCTCAAGGCGGTGTCCGCGTGATCTGCCGACAGGCTTCGGCGGAGCATGTTGATCACGATCATCAGACGGGTAGGGTCCGAGGCGTGCTGTGCTTCAGCCGCAACGCAGCCTTGGGGCAGTTCAAGGATCGGCCGGACGTCATACGGCGTGCAGCCGCTTACGTGGAAGGAAACCTGTGGAACCCAACACTCGTAGCACAGGGCGTCTACCGGCAGCCTTCCTGACGCCGGGGTCGTCCTCCTTCATGGATTTCCTGGGCGCGCACTCGCCCGACATGCTGCCCGGCAACCGCAGGCTGCCGGACGGGGTGATCGAGGCGCCGCACGGGACGACCATCGTGGCCGCCACCTTCCCCGGCGGCGTCGTGCTCGCCGGTGACCGGCGGGCGACCATGGGGAACATGATCGCGCAGCGGGACATCGAGAAGGTGTTCCCGGCCGACGAGTACTCCGCCGTCGGCATCGCCGGCACGGCCGGCCTGGCCGTGGAGATGGTCAAGCTGTTCCAGCTGGAGCTGGAGCACTTCGAGAAGGTGGAGGGGGCGACCCTTTCGCTGGAGGGCAAGGCGAACCGCCTGTCCACCATGATCCGGAGCAATCTGGGCATGGCGATGCAGGGGCTGGCCGTCGTACCGCTTTTCGCCGGGTACGACGAGGCCAAGGAGAAGGGCCGGATCTTCTCCTACGACGTGACCGGCGGCCGCTCGGAAGAGCACGGCTTCGCCGCCACCGGGTCCGGTTCGATCTTCGCGCGCGGCTCCATGAAGAAGCTGTACCGCGACGACCTGACGGAGCAGCAGGCCACCACCCTGGTCGTGCAGGCCCTGTACGACGCCGCCGACGACGACTCGGCGACGGGTGGTCCGGACCTGTACCGCCGGATCTTCCCGATCGTCACCGTCATCACCGACGAGGGCTTCCGCAGGCTCAGCGAGGCCGAGTCCTCGGAGCTAGCCCGCGCCATCACCGAACGGCGCATGGAGCAGCCCGACGGGCCGCGCGCCGCCCTGCTCTGACCATCCGCCGCCCCGTAGGAGCCCAGAAGAAAGGGACGGACAGCCGGTGTCGACTCCGTTCTATGTGTCACCCCAGCAGGCCATGGCGGACCGGGCGGAGTATGCCCGCAAGGGCATCGCGCGCGGTCGCAGCCTCGTCGTGCTCCAGTACGCCGACGGCATCGTGTTCGTCGGCGAGAACCCCTCTCGCGCGCTGCACAAGTTCAGCGAGATCTACGACCGGATCGGCTTCGCGGCCGCCGGGAAGTACAACGAGTACGAGAACCTGCGGATCGGTGGTGTGCGCTACGCGGATCTGCGCGGATACACCTACGACCGCGACGATGTGACGGCCCGTGGGCTGGCGAACGTCTACGCCCAGACGCTCGGCACCATCTTCTCCTCGGCCGGCGAGAAGCCGTACGAGGTGGAGCTGGTGGTGGCCGAGGTCGGGGCGACCGCGGCGGGCGACCAGATCTACCGGCTGCCGCACGACGGGTCGATCGTGGACGAGCACGGTTCGGTCGCGGTCGGCGGGAACGCCGAGCAGATCAGTACGTTCCTGGACCAGCGCCACCAGGACGGGATGACGCTGGCCGAGGCGCTGAAGCTGGCGGTGCAGGCGCTGTCCAGTCAGGCGAACGGCGCGGACAAGGCGATTCCGGCGGAGCGGCTGGAGGTCGCGGTGCTGGACCGGACGCGGGCGCAGCAGCGCAAGTTCAAGCGGATCCGGGGCCGGCAGCTGGCGCGGTTGCTGGAGGCGGATGTTCCGGCCGCGGCGCAGGCGGACGCGGTGTCGAACGACGAGGCGCCGGAGGACGACGCCGAGTAGGGCGAGCGGCAGTGGTCCGGGGAGCCCCGGTCCGTCCCTGTGGGGGTGGGCCGGGGCTTTCGCGTGTCCGGTGCGGGGTCAGCGGGTCGGGGCGGGGCCGGTGGAGTCGCGGACGACGAGGGTGACGGGGAGGTCGGGGGCGGTCCAGGGGGCGCCGTCGAGGACGGCGAGGAGGGCGGCCATGCCGTGTTCGCCGACGCGTTCGGCGGGGAGCCGGACGGTGGTGAGTTCGGGTTCGACGGCGGTGGCGAGGGCGAGGTCGTCGAAGCCGGTGACGGAGAGGTCGTCGGGGACGCGCAGGCCGAGGCGGCGGGCGGCTTTGCAGGCGCCGGCGGCGAGGATGTCGTCGTCGCAGACGATGGCGGTGGGGCGCTCTCCGGGGGCTGCGAGGGCGGCTTCCGCGGCCGTACGGGCGCCGTGGACGGTGAGGGGGGCCCGTACGGTGCGGAGCTCGGCGCAGGGGCTCAGGAGGGCGCTGAGGGCTTCGGCGCGGATGTCGAAGGTCCAGGAGTCGACGGCGGAGGCGAGGTGGAGGAAGCGCCGGTGGCCGAGGGCGAGGAGGTGTTCGGTGACCTGGCGCGTGCCGTCGGCCATGGCGAGGTTGACGTGGGCGGCGGCGCCGGGGGCGGTGGGGTCGCTGTCGAGCATGACGAGGGGGAGGCCGTCGCCGCCGAGGGCGGTGAGGGCGTCGGTGGCCATGGAGGAGGCGATGACGCCGTCGAGGGCGGCGCGGGCGGAGGCGAAGGGGTCGCGGGCGGGGCCGGTGCCGTCGGGGGAGGGGTAGAGGACGACGCCGAAGTCGTGTTCGGCGGCGACGCGGGCGGCGCCGGTGTAGACGCGGGCGAAGAATTCGTTGGTGAGGGCGGGGACGACGAGGAGGGCGGTGCGGGTGGTGCCGAGGCGGAGGTTGCGGGCGGCGAGGTTGGGGCGGTAGCCGAGGTGGGCGGCTGTTTCGCGGACGAGGCCGGCGGTGCGTTCGGAGACGCGGCCGCGCCATTTGTCGCCGAGGACGAGGGAGACGGTGGCCTGGGAGACGCCTGCGGCGGCGGCCACGTCGCGGCTGGTGGGTCTCGTCACGCGGGTCTCCTGGAGTGCTGGTGGTGCGGGGGTGGGGGCGGGGTGGTGTGGTGCGCGGGGTGGACCGGCGGACTGCGGCCATGGTACGTATGACCCGTCGAGTTATACGTATTACCCCGGCGGTGGCCGGGCGGAGAGGGGCGGACATGGCCGCGGGATACGCGGAGCTGCTCAGGACCAGGCATGCCGCGAGGCTGCTGGTGGGCACGCTCGTTGGCCGGCTGCCGAACGCCGTCGCGCCGATCGCGATCGTGCTGTTCACGCGTGCCGAGGGGGGCAGCTACAGCCTGGCGGGCGCGCTGGCCGCGGCGTACGGCGTGGCGAACGCGGTGGGCCAGCCGTTGCTGGGGCGGGCCGTGGACCTGCTCGGGCAGCCGCGGGTGCAGCTGCCCGCGGCGGTGGTGTCGGCGCTCGGCATGGTGTGGCTCGCCCTGGCGGGTACCGGGTCGGTGGTGGCCGCGTATGGCGCGGTGGTCGTGGCGGGGCTGTTCACACCGCCGCTGGAGGGCGGGCTGCGGGCCCTGTGGCCGGGCGTGCTGGGCGGCAAGGAGGAGCGGGTGCACGCCGCGTACGCGATGGACGCGGTGGCCCAGGAGGTCATGTTCACCGTCGGGCCGCTGCTGGTGACGCTGTGCGTCGCGCTGTGGAGTCCGGCGGCGGCGCTGCTGGCGATCAACGCGGTGGGCGTGCTGGGCGCGCTGTCGGTCGTGGTCAGCGAGCCGTCGCGCGCGTGGCGTTCGGAGCCGCGGGAGGCGCACTGGCTGGGGGCGCTGCGTTCGCGGGGGCTGCTGGCGCTGCTGGGGGCGTTCTTCTTCGTGGGGGCCGCGCTGGGTTCCATCACGGTGGCGGGCGTGGCGTACGCGGACGGCCACGGCGGTCAGGCCGTGTACGGGTGGATGATGGCGGCGCTGGGTCTCGGCGCGCTGGTGGGCGGTGTGGCGTACGGGTCGCGGCAGTGGCCCGGTGTGCCGGAGGTGCGGCTGCGGCTGCTGATCGCGCTGCTGGCGGTCTGCTATCTGCCGCTGATGCTGGTGCCGGGTCCGGTGGCGATGTCGGCGCTGGCGGCGCTGGCGGGGGTGTTCCTGGCGCCGGCGCTCGCGTGCGCGTTCATCGTGGTGGACCGGCACGCTCCCGTGGGCACGGTGACGGAGGCGTTCTCGTGGCTGGTGACCTTCTTCGGGGTGGGCGCGGCGATCGGTACGGGGGTGGCGGGGCCGGCCGTGGAGCTGGGGGGCACGGCGACCGGTTTCGGTGTGGCGAGCGTGGCCGGGGCGGCGGCGCTGCTGGTGCTGACGTTCACTCAGCGGGCGCTGGCGGCTCCGGGCCGCGGCGGGGCGGTGGCGGGTGCGCCGGACGGGGCGTCAGGGGCGCCGTCCGGGGCGGCTTCCGGAGTGTCCTCGGGGGGCTGACCGGCGGGTCGGCGGGGGGTCTTGCGGGGGGCTCATCGGAAAATGATCGAAACGGCGCTCTCGAACTCGGTTTCAGAACAGGGCCAGAGGCGTAATGTTCAGTCATGGACCGCCGCATTTTCGGGCTGGAGAACGAGTACGGCGTCACGTGCACGTTCAGGGGACAGCGCCGACTGTCTCCTGACGAAGTGGCGCGCTACCTCTTCCGCCGTGTTGTGTCATGGGGCCGCAGCAGCAATGTCTTCCTGCGGAACGGCGCCCGCCTGTACCTCGACGTGGGGTCGCATCCGGAATATGCAACCCCGGAATGCGACAACCTGACCGAACTGGTCACCCACGACAAGGCCGGCGAGCGCATTCTCGAAGGACTGCTCGTCGATGCCGAGCGCCGCCTGCACGAGGAGGGAATCGCGGGCGACGTCTATCTCTTCAAGAACAACACCGACTCGGCGGGCAATTCGTACGGTTGCCACGAGAACTACCTGGTGGCCCGGCACGGAGAATTCTCCCGCCTGGCGGACATCCTGATTCCGTTCCTCGTCACGCGGCAGCTGATCTGCGGTGCGGGCAAGGTGCTCCAGACCCCGCGGGGCGCGGTCTACTGCGTGAGTCAGCGGGCCGAGCACATCTGGGAGGGCGTGAGTTCCGCGACGACCCGCTCCCGGCCGATCATCAACACCCGGGACGAGCCGCACGCGGACGCCGAGCGCTACCGCCGGCTGCACGTGATCGTCGGCGACTCGAACATGTCCGAGACGACCATGCTGCTCAAGGTCGGTGCCACCGACCTGGTGCTGCGCATGATCGAGGCGGGCACGGTGATGCGGGACCTGACCCTGGAGAACCCGATCCGGGCGATCCGCGAGGTCAGCCACGACATCACGGGTCAGCGCAAGGTGCGGCTGGCGAGCGGCCGGGAGGCGTCGGCGCTGGAGATCCAGCGCGAGTACTACGACAAGGCCGTGGACTTCGCCGAGCGCCGGGGCATCCGCACCGGTGTGGTGGACCAGGTGCTGGAGCTGTGGGGCCGCACCCTCGACGCGATCGACGCCGAGGACCTGGACCGGATCGGGACCGAGATCGACTGGGTGATGAAGTACCAGCTGATCGAGCGGTACCGGGCCAAGCACAACATGACCATGTCGAACCCGCGGGTGGCTCAGATAGACCTCGCCTACCACGACATCCACCGCCGGCGCGGGCTGTACTACCTGCTGGAGCGCAAGGGGCAGGCGGCGCGGATCTGCAACGACCTCAAGATCTTCGAGGGCAAGTCGGTGCCCCCGCAGACGACGAGGGCGCGGCTGCGGGGCGACTTCATCCGCCGGGCGCAGGAGCAGCGGCGGGACTTCACGGTCGACTGGGTGCACCTGAAGCTCAATGACCAGGCGCAGCGGACGGTGCTGTGCAAGGACCCGTTCCGGTCGGTGGACGACCGGGTGGAGAAGCTGATCGCCGGTATGTAGGACCGCGGTGTGACATCGCGCTGATCTTCGGCAGGGCCCCGTACGCGTCTCGTACGGGGCCCTGCGCACGGCTTAGAGTGGCGGCGACCGCCTTGTCGTCTGAGATCTGAGGAACACGTGCGCCGACTTGCCGGCCTGCTGGTCGTCCCCCTTCTGCTGCTGTCGACAGCGGCGTGTGGCGATGACAGCGGCTCTGACTCCAGCCAGATGAAGAACGGGGTGCCCGCGATCACGAAGGGCGCCAAGTTCGGGGAGGAGCCCACCCTGTCGCAGGGCGCGGGCGAGCCGCCGAAGGAACTGAAGGTGGAGGTCATCAGCGAGGGCAAGGGCCCGGCGCTGAAGAAGGGCGACATCGCCCAGGTGAACTACCTCGGCCAGGTGTGGGACGGCAAGGAGCCGTTCGACGCCAGCTTCGGCAAGGGCAAGCCGTTCGACGTCACCGTCGGCGCGGGCGCGGTCATCAAGGGCTGGGACCAGGGCCTGGAGGGCCAGAAGGTCGGCAGCCGCGTCGAGCTCGTGATCCCGCCGGAACTGGGCTACGGCGCGCAGGGCTCGGGCGAGAAGATCAAGCCCAACGCCACGCTGGTCTTCGTCGTGGACATCGTCAAGGGCACGACCGTCCCGGTCTCCGCCACCGGCAAGGAAGTCGCCCAGGAGAACAAGGACCTGCCGAAGGTCGGTACGAACACGGACGGCAAGGAAGTCGCCGTGACCGTGCCGAAGGACGTGACGCCGCCGGCGAAGCTGGTGTCGAACTACGTGCTGGAGGGTGACGGCGAGGCGGTGAAGGACACCGGCAGCGTCGTCGTGAAGTTCCACGGCAAGACGTGGAAGGACGACAAGACCTTCGAAAGCACGTACGCCAACGACACCACGGTGACCTGGCCGATGGAGCAGCTGTCGGTCAAGGGTCTGAAGGACGGCCTGATCGGCAAGAAGGTCGGCAGCCGTGTCCTGCTGGTCATCCCGCCGGACATGGCCTTCGCCGACAAGGAGCAGGGGACGATCCCGGCCAATTCGACGCTGGTCTTCAGCCTCGACATCCTCGCGGTGATGTAAGACTGTTCCGGTTGTCCCCCCGGCCACCGCCGGGCCGGGGCCCCTGTCGGTACCTATGAGGAGCAGTTCCGTGAGCATCGAGAAGCCCGAGATCGACTTCCCCGAGGGCGACGTCCCCACCGACCTCGTCATCGAGGACATCTGGGAGGGCGACGGCGCCGAGGCCAAGGCCGGATCCACGGTCTCCGTCCACTACGTGGGCGTGGCCTTCTCCACCGGTGAGGAGTTCGACGCCTCCTGGGGCCGCGGCGCGCCGCTGCAGTTCCAGCTCGGCATCGGCCGGGTCATCCCCGGATGGGACCAGGGCGTCCAGGGCATGAAGGTCGGCGGCCGCCGCAAGCTGACGATCCCGGCGCACCTCGCGTACGGCGACCGCGGCGCGGGCGCGGCCATCAAGCCGGGCGAGACGCTGATCTTCGTCTGTGACCTGATGGGCGCCTGATCCGCCCGCGGTGACGTCGTGGGGCCCCCGCCGGTCGGCGGGGGCCCTCGCTTTTGTCCGGGCGCGCCGGGGCGGTACGGTCAACGGTCACGAGTGTGTGTCGAGAGCGGGGGAACGGCGTCGATGGCGATTGCCAAGGCCGAGAGGCTGATGAATCTGGCGCTGTGCCTGCTGGGGACCCGCCGACCGCTCAGCAAGCGCGAGCTGCGGGGGTCCATCGAGGCGTACATGGAGGCCGGCAACGACGAGTCCTTCAACCGCATGTTCGAGCGGGACAAGGACGACCTGCGGGAACTCGGCCTGGTCATCGAGACCGTGGAGAACCTGGACGGCGACACCGGCTACCTGGCCCGCCGGGACAGCAACCGGCTGCCGCCCGTGAGCCTGGACGCCGAGGAGGCCGCCGCCCTGGGCCTGGCCGCCAAGGTCTGGCAGCAGGCGCGCCTCGCGGGCGCCGCCAGCGGCGCCCTGCAGAAGCTGCGCGCCGGCGGGATGCCGGAGGCGGGGGACCCGTACGCGGGCCAGCACAGTGCCATCGAGCCGCGCATCCCGGTCCACGAGGCGGCCTTCGAGCCGCTGATGCTGGCCTGCCGGGACCGCCGGCCGGTGGCCTTCGACTACCGCAAGTCCAACGCGGCGCGCCCCGAGCCCCGGCAGGTCGAGCCCTGGGCGCTGGAGTGCTGGCGGGGCCACTGGTACCTGGCCGGCTACGACCGGGACCGCGGGGCGGAGCGCGTGTTCCGGCTCTCCCGGATCACCGGGAAGGTCCGCTCCCGGGCGGCGAAGTACACCGCCGAGGTGCCCGACGTGGTGACCGTGCGGGAGACCGTGGCGAGCTGGGCCGGGGAGGGGGCGGAGCGTTCCGCGCTGATCCGGCTGCGCGCCGGGGCCGGGTACCCGCTGCGGGCCAAGGCCACCGCCGTGCGCGAGGGCGCCGAGGGCTGGGACGAGCTGGAGATCCCGTACGGGCACGGCCTCGACGCCTGGCTGGTGGAGTTCGGCCCCGACGTGGTGGTCGTGGAGCCCGCCGACCTCCGGGCCGACGTGGTGGACCGGCTCCGCGCCGTCGCCAAGGGCTGACCGGCCCGCCCGCCGGACCGCCGGGCCGGACCCGCGGGTCCGGCGTCCTACCCCGCGCAACCGCGCCAACCGCACCGCACGCCCTGAGGGGGAGACGTACCAGCATGGCTGCCAACGCCATCGACCAGACCCGCCGGATGCTGTCCCTGGTGACCTACCTGCGCGAGCGCCCCGGGGCGCACGTCGCCGACGTCGCACGCGCCTTCGGGATCACCGAGGACGAGCTGATCTCGGACCTCGACGTGCTGCCCATGTGCGGGACCAGCTTCCGCGGCGGCGACCTGCTCGACATCGACACCGACGGGGAGCGCATCTGGTGGCGCAACCCCGACGCCTCGGGGGAGTCCACCGCCGAGCCGCTGCGCCTGGCCGCCGACGAGGCGACCGCGCTGCTGGTCGCCGCCCGCGCCGTGGCCACGCTGCCCGGCCTGCGCGAGAGCGACCGGGACGCCCTGCTGCGGGCCACCGCCAAGCTGGAGGCGGCCGCGGGCGAGGTCGCGGGGGCCAGCTCGCGGCTTTCGGTGACCTTCGAGTCCGAGGGCGGGGTCTTCGCCGACGTCGACCGGGCCATCGCGGAGCGCCGGCGGCTGTGGCTGCGGTACTACTCGCCCGCGCGGGACGAGCTGACCGAGCGCAAGGTCGACCCGATCCGGCTGTTCGCGGTGGGGCACACGTACATGGAGGGGTGGTGCCACCTCTCCGAGGCCCGGCGCACCTTCCGCCTCGACCGGGTCGCGGAGATCCGGATCCTGGACGAGCGGGCCGAGCCGCCGGCGATCGAGCCGCGCGACCTGTCCGAGGGGCTCGTGCAGCCGGCCGCCGAGGACCCGGAGGTCGTGGTCGAGGTCGGGCCCGGCGGGCGCTGGGTCGCCGAGTACTACCCGCACGACAGCGCCGAGGAGCTGCCCGAGGGGGGCCTGCGGATCACGCTGCGCAGCCCGGATCCGGCGTCGCTGCGCCGGCTCGCGCTGCGGCTGGGCCGCGAGGGCCGGATCGTCGTCCCCGCGGAGCTGGCGGAGAGCGCGCGGAGCGCCGCTCGAGAAGCGCTCGCGGGGTACGGGGAACAGGTCTGAGGGGAGCGTCGGCCGATGTCGCCCATGCCAGGGCCCGTCGCCTTCAAGGCGGCCTGTCCCGATTGCCGGTCCCGGTTCGAGCTGGACGCGGGCGCCCTGCGCCTGGCGATCGGTGTCAGCCGGCGGACCACCTTCTACTCGTTCACCTGTCCCGAGTGCGGCGCCGCCGTGCGCAAACCCGCCGGTGAGCGCATCGTGGAGCTGCTGACCGGGGGCGGTGTGAGCACCCTGCGCAGCGTCTGACGCGGCCGGTGCCCTACGCTCGTCCCATGCTGTGGCCGATGATCGCAATTGCCCTGGGCTTCCTCGGGGTCGCCGTCCTCGCAATCCTGGCCCTGCGGGTCTTCGTGGAGGTGCGCAGGCTGTCCGGGCAGGTCGCGTCGGCGAGCCGCCGGATCTCCGACGCCTCGGGCGACCTGGAGCGGGCGGCGGCCGACCTGGCCCGGGCGGGGCGCACCGTACGCCCGTGAAAACGGGACGAAACGGTGTGACCGGGGCATTGAAAAGGGCGTCCCGGGCAAGCGCGACGTCGCCGGGGGATTGCCGGGCGTTAACCCCCTGGGGTTACGATCCTCGGTAGAGACAGTCCCAGGCGCCCGTCGGGTGTGCAGTGAACCTCGGAGAAAAGGAAGATACCTATGTTCGGCAACCTCAGGGGTTGGGAAATCTTCGTCATTCTCGGGGTCATCATCCTCCTCTTCGGCGCGAAGAAGCTCCCGGACATGGCCCGCTCCCTCGGCAAGTCGGCCCGCATCCTCAAGAGCGAGGCCAAGGCCATGAAGAAGGAGGGCGAGGCCGACGACACGGCCGCCGCCCCCACCGTCGCGGACGCCGCCCCGCAGCAGCCGGTGGTGCCCCGCACCATCCAGGCCGCGCCCGGTGACGTCACCAGCTCCCGGCCCGTCAACGAGGCGAACCGCACCACCCAGGGCTGACACAAGCCGCACACGCCAGCCAACTGCAACGAGCCAAGGGACGTGGGTTGCTCAAGTCTGCCCGCAAGCAGGGGAAAGCGGACAAGGACGCCGAAGGGCGGATGCCTCTTGTCGAGCACCTGCGTGAGCTGAGAAACCGTCTGCTGAAGTCGGTCCTGGCGATCCTTCTGATCACCGTCGTCTCGGCCTTCTTCTACAAGGACCTCATCGACTTCATGCTGAAGCCGATGCTGGACTCCGTCGGCTGCACCGGTGGGGTGGTCTCGCAGCGCAACGGCCGCCCCTGCGCCGACATGACGGTGAACGGCCTCATCGCGCCGTTCTCGATCGCCCTGAAGGTCTCCCTCACCGCCGGTGTGGTCCTGTCCGCCCCGGTGTGGCTCTACCAGCTGTGGGCGTTCACCGCCCCCGGCCTGCACAGCCACGAGAAGAAGTACGCGATGAGCTTCGTCGCGGTCGGCGCGCCGCTGTTCGGCGCCGGCGCGGTGCTCGCGTACAAGGTCCTCCCGCAGACCGCGACGGTCCTGCTCGAATTCACCCCCGACAACGCGCGCAACCTGCTGCCGGTCGACGACTACCTCGACCTGGTCACGCGCATGGTCGTCGTCTTCGGCCTGGCCTTCGAGCTGCCGCTGCTGCTCATCCTGCTGAACATCACCGGAGCGCTCACCGCGAAGCGGCTGGCGAGCTGGTGGCGCGCCATGGTCCTCGGGATCACGGTGTTCGCCGCGTTCGCCACTCCCACCGGCGACCCGCTGACGATGCTGTCCCTCGCCGTCCCGATCGTCGCCCTCTACTTCCTCGCGCTCGGCATCTGCACGGTCAACGACCGCCGGCGCCGGCGCAACAACCCCGACGCGGCCCTGGACGACGACGAGGCCTCCCCGCTGGACCTGACCCCCGAGCCGGTCGGGCGGATGGAACCGGCCCCGGCCCCCGCGGCCCTGCCCGGCCAGGCCGACGGCGGGCGCCAGCGGATCAACGGGTACGACGACGCGACCTGACGGTGACGGGCCGGTCCGGCCGGCCGGCCTCGTGCGGCGGCCGTCCGGCGGCCCGTCCCACGGCCGTCCGGACGGCGTGCGGGAACCCCGTCGTGCTCCGCTTAAATGATCGCGACTGTTGTCAGGGGTGGCGGGTAGGCTCGATCCCAAGATGACCGAAGAACTCTCACCCGCCGACCGGTACGCCGCGTTCCGGCGCCGCGCCGCCGAAGAGGCCACCGCGCTGCACCCCTTCCGCGAGATGTACGGCTTCGAGCTGGACCCGTTCCAGATCGAGGCGTGCAAGGCCCTGGAGGCCGGCAAGGGCGTCCTGGTGGCCGCCCCGACCGGCTCGGGCAAGACGATCGTCGGCGAGTTCGCCGTGCACCTGGCCCTCCAGCAGGGCCGCAAGTGCTTCTACACGACGCCGATCAAAGCCCTGTCGAACCAGAAGTTCGCCGACCTCGTCAAGCGCTACGGCGCCGACAAGGTGGGCCTGCTGACGGGTGACAACAGCGTCAACGCCGACGCGCCGGTGGTCGTGATGACCACCGAGGTGCTCCGCAACATGCTGTACGCGGGCTCACAGGCGCTGCGCGGTCTGGGTTACGTCGTGATGGACGAGGTGCACTACCTCTCCGACCGGTTCCGCGGAGCCGTCTGGGAAGAGGTGATCATCCACCTTCCCGCGTCGGTGACCCTGGTCTCCCTGTCGGCCACCGTGTCCAACGCCGAGGAGTTCGGCGACTGGCTGGACACCGTGCGCGGCGACACCGAGGTCATCGTCTCCGAGGAGCGGCCCGTACCGCTGTGGCAGCACGTCATGGCCGGACGCCGCATCTTCGACCTGTTCGAGGAGGAGTCCGACCACGGCGGCCGCGGCTCCGCGCGCCGCGAGGTCAACCCCGACCTGCTGCGGATGGCGCGCGAGGAGAACACCCGGTCGTACAGCCCCAAGGACCGGCGGCGCGGGAAGATGGTCCGCGAGGCCGACCGCGAGCGCGAGCGGCGCTCCCGCGGCCGGATCTGGACCCCGTCTCGGCCGGAGGTCATCGCCCGCCTCGACAACGACGGGCTGCTGCCCGCCATCAACTTCATCTTCAGCCGGGCCGGCTGCCAGGCCGCCGTCCAGCAGTGCCTGCACGCGGGCCTGCGGCTCAACGACGACTCCGCGCGCCGGTCCGTACGAGAGATCGTCGAGGCGCGGACCTCCTCCATCCCCACCGAGGACCTGCACGTCCTGGGCTACTACGAGTGGCTCGAAGGACTTGAGCGGGGCATCGCCTCGCACCACGCGGGCATGCTGCCCACCTTCAAGGAGGTCGTGGAGGAACTGTTCGTCCGCGGCCTCGTCAAGGCCGTCTTCGCCACCGAGACCCTCGCGCTGGGCATCAACATGCCCGCGCGCACGGTGATCCTGGAGAAGCTCGTCAAGTGGAACGGCGAGCAGCACGCCGACATCACCCCCGGCGAGTACACGCAGCTGACCGGCCGGGCCGGGCGGCGCGGGATCGACGTCGAGGGACACGCCGTCGTGCTCTGGCAGCGCGGCATGGACCCGGTGGGACTCGCCGGGCTCGCGGGCACCCGTACGTATCCGCTGCGCTCCAGCTTCAAGCCCTCGTACAACATGGCCGTGAACCTGGTCAGCCAGTTCGGGCGGCACCGTTCGCGCGAACTGCTGGAGACCTCCTTCGCCCAGTTCCAGGCCGACCGCTCGGTCGTCGGGATCTCCCGGCAGGTGCAGCGCAACGAGGAGGGGCTGGAGGGATACCAGGAGGGCATGTCCTGCCACCTGGGGGACTTCGAGGAGTACGCGCGGCTGCGCCGGGACCTCAAGGACCGCGAGACCGACCTGGCCAAGCAGGGCGCCGCCCAGCGCCGGGCGCAGGCGGCCGGTTCACTGGAGAAGCTCAAGCCGGGCGACATCATCCACGTGCCGAGCGGCAAGTTCGCCGGACTGGCGCTCGTCCTGGACCCGGGCGTTCCGGCCGGGCGGGTCAACGGGCACCGCGGACACGAGTACACCGAGGGGCCGCGGCCGCTGGTGCTCACCTCCGAGCGGCAGGTCAAGCGGCTCGCCGCGATCGACTTCCCGGTGCCGGTGGAGCCCCTCGACCGGATGCGGATCCCCAAGACCTTCAACCCCCGTTCCCCGCAGTCCCGTCGGGACCTGGCCTCGCAACTGCGGACCAAGGCCGGCGACTTCAGGCCCGGGCGCGCGCCGCGCGGGCGGGCCGCCGCGGCCGACGACCGTGAGATCGCGCGGCTGCGCGCCGCGCTGCGCGCGCACCCGTGCCACGGGTGCGACGAGCGCGAGGACCACGCCCGCTGGGCGGAGCGCTACCACCGGCTCCAGCGCGACACACGGCAACTGGAGCAGCGGATCGAGGGCCGGACGAACACCATCGCCCGCACCTTCGACCGGATCCACGCACTGCTCACCGATCTGGACTACCTGCGTGAGGACGAGGTCACCGCGCACGGCAAGCGGCTCGCCCGGCTGTACGGGGAGCTCGACCTGCTGGCGTCGGAGTGCCTGCGCGAGGGTGTCTGGGAGGGGCTGAGCCCGGCCGAACTGGCCGCCTGCGTCTCGGCGCTGGTCTTCGAGGCGCGGCAGTCCGACGACGCGGTCGCGCCGAAGGTCCCCGGGGGCGCGGCGAAGGCGGCGCTCGGCGAGATGGTCCGCATCTGGGGCCGGCTCGACGCGCTGGAGGAGGAGCACGGCATCAACCAGGCGGAGGGCGTGGGCCAGCGCGAGCCGGACCTCGGCTTCGCGTGGGCGGCCTACCAGTGGGCGTCCGACAAGGGCCTGGACGAGGTGCTGCGCGAGGCCGAGATGCCGGCCGGCGACTTCGTGCGCTGGTGCAAGCAGGTCATCGACGTGCTCGGGCAGGTCGCCGCGGCGGCCCCCTCGGCGTCCGGTGACAGCGGGAGCACGGTGGCGCGAAACGCCCGCAAGGCGGTGGAGGGACTGCTCCGGGGGGTAGTGGCCTACAGCTCGGTCGGCTGACACTTCCCGGAAGGAGACGCCCTGGTGGGGGGGGGAATTAAAATTGTAACACCCACCCGGTATAAGGTTGAGGTAAGGGGCGGGGGTTGCACGTAGAGTGATGTATTTAAAAGAAAAAACGCGAA
>NZ_JBEOXU010000040.1:0-17065 GCF_040296725.1 Streptomyces sp. NPDC002044 | reverse complement strand
GGCTAGTCCGGCGGGGTCTTGGCGCAACGTGCGCGGCGGTCTTACCGCCCAGTATTGTCCCCTCGCGGGGGCGTGCCCTTATTGTCGCCCCCCCACCAGGCGCTTTTGGGGATTCCTCCGAGAGCGGGGCTGGCCTGATCTGATCTCTTGCCATGATCGATCCGGCGTGCGCTGTGCGACGATCGGCCCATGAGTGGGGCAGCGGACGAAGGTCCGAGACGGGTCGGTCGGCCGCGCGCCGACCGGCTGAGACCGCAGAGCGGCCACCCGCCGCGCGAGGAACTCCTCCGCGCGGCGGCCGAACTGTTCACCGTCCAGGGGTACGCGGCCACCACGACGCGGGCGGTCGCCGAGCGGGCCGGGATGCGCCAGGCCACGATGTACCACTACTTCGGCGGCAAGGAGGAACTGCTCGCCGAACTCCTCGAATCCACCGTCGCGCCCTCGCTGCTGCTGGCCCGGCAACTCCTCGCCGACACCGGCCGGCCCGCCGCACGGCGGCTGTGGGAGCTGTGCCGATCCGAGGTCCTGCAGCTGTGCGGGGGACCGTACCACCTGGGCGCGCTCTACCTGCTGCCCGAGGTGGGGGGTGCGCGCCTGGCCCGGTTCCACCGGATGCGCGGGGAACTGCGGGACGCCTACCGGGAGTTGCTCGGCGGTACCTGCGCGGGGGCCGAACTGGCCGGGGACCGGGCCGGGCTGGCGCTCCGCAACGACCTGGTCTTCGGCCTGATCGAGGGCGTCATGCTGATCCACCGGGCCGCCCCGGTGCGGCCGGTGCCGGTGGCGGTCTTCGCCGAGGCCACCGCCGACGCGGCGCTGCGCATCGCGGGCGTCGGGGCGGGGCGCGGGCAGGCCGGGGCGGCGTCTTCCTGACGCCGTGACCCTAGGGGGTGTCCCCGGTTTCCCAGGACGGGCGGTCGTGCCAGGCCCGGAGGGTGCGGGTGCTCTCGAAGCGGTGGGCTTCGCCCGTGACCGGGTCGGTGAACTCCAGTACGCGAGCCAGGAGTTGCAGGGGGCGCCGGTAGTCGTCCGGCGCCGGGTCGGTGACTTCGGGGTACACGGGGTCCCCGAGGATCGGCAGGCCCAGGCTGTTCATGTGCACACGCAGCTGGTGCGTCCGGCCCGTGTACGGGGTCAGCCGGTAGCGGCCCAGCCCGCCCGCGGCCCCGGTCAGCTCGATGCGGCTCTCGGCGTTCGGGACGCCGTCCGGGACCTCGGCGGCCGCGATGACCCCGCGGGTCTTCTCGATCCGGCTGCGGACCGTGCGGGGGAACTCGACGGTGGGGTCGTGGGCCGCGAGGGCCTCGTACTCCTTGTGCACGTGGCGGTTCTGGAAGAGGAGCTGGTACGCGCCGCGGTCGGCGGGCCGGACGCTGAACATCACCAGCCCCGCGGTCAGCCGGTCCAGCCGGTGGGCCGGGCTGAGTCCGGGCAGGTCCAGCTCCTCGCGGAGCCGGGCCAGGGCGCTCTGGGTGACGTGGCTGCCGCGCGGGGTGGTGGCCAGGAAGTGCGGCTTGTCCACGACGAGCAGGTGCGGGTCGCGGTGCAGGACACGGATCGGGAACGGCACCACCGGCTCGTGCGGCAGGTCGCGGTGGAACCACAGGTAGGCGCCCGGCTCGTACGGGTCCCCGGCGCGGCGCACCCGGCCGTCCCGGTCGACGATGCCGCCGGTGGTCAGGAGGCGCAGTACGGCCTGCGCGCCGGCGCCGGCCGCGTACCGGGCGGTGAGGTACTCCCCGAGGTCGGGCCACGTCCCGTCCGGGTCGGGCGGCAAGCGCAGCCGGACCGGGTCGATGCCGGAGCGCTGCGGGAGGGGTGAGGGGGGTGCCTGGGCTCTGCGGGTCATCGGGGACAGGCTATGCGGCGCCGCTACCGCTCGGTGAAGGTGCCCAGGCCGGTGGCGTCGAGGTACTCGACGCGGACGGTGCCGTCGGCGAAGGTCACCCCGGTGCGGCCCACCGCGTTCTCGCCGGCGGTCTCGAAGCTGAAGACGTCCCCGTCGTAGTGGGTCAGGGGGAACCGCAGCGGCTTCGGACCGAGGGCCAGGGTGAGGGCGCCCTTGTCGTCGGCGGTGACGGTGAGCGGGCCGTAGTACGGATTGTCGTACGTCCCGGTGTACGCGCCGGAGTCCCCGGCCGGTGCGGCGTCCGCGGGCGGGCGGGCGTAGTCGGTGGGGGAGCGGCCCGCGTCGTTGATCTGCGCGTAGAGCGCGCCGGCCAGTTCGAGCCAGTCGGTGGAGACCTCGCCGTGCTCGGCGAAGTCGAAGAAGTCGAGGGCGACGGCGTCGGCGAGGCCCACGGGGGCGCCGTTCGTCAGGACGATGATGCCCAGCTGCTCCAGCGGGAGCATCGTCACGTTGGTGTTCGCGCCGAGTTCGAAGGCCCCGGAGTGACTCAGGCGCAGCCGGCCGGCGTCGTCGTACGAGACGTTCCAGCCGAGGCCGTAGAACCCGGTGCGGGCGCTGGGGCCGGAGGGCGGCTGCGACACGATCGCGGGCACATGGGTGCGGGCGAGGGTGTCGGCCGGGACGATCCGCTTCCCGTCGAGGGTGCCGCCGGCGAGCTGGAGGCGGAGCCAGCGGGACATGTCACGGCCGGTGGAGCTGACGCCTCCGGCGGGGGCCTGGGCGTCGGGGTCGCGGACGTACCGGGGGCTCCACGTGCCGTCGGGGTTCTCGACGTGGGTGGCGGCACGGTCGGGGGCGTTCGCGAAGGCGGAGAACTCGGTACTGGTGCGGGTCATGCCGGCGGGCTTGAACAGGGTGTCCTGGCTGAGCTTCTGCCAGCTGGTGCCCTTGGCGCGGGCGACGGCCTCGGCGGCGGCGGTGAAGCCGAAGTTGGTGTAGGCGTAGCTCGCGCGGAACGGGGTGAGGGGTTCCAGCCGGAGGTGGTCGAGGATGTACGACCGGTCGTAGCCGAGGTCTTCGAGGAGGTCGCCGGCGTGGTCGGGAAGGCCGCTGCGGTGGGAGAACAGGTCGGCGGTGGTGACGTGGCCGGTGACCCAGGGGTCCTTGAGGGAGAACCCGGGGAGGTCGGTGCGGCGGTCCCATCCGTCGGGGGCGGTGAGGGTGCCGGCCACGACGGTGGAGGAGACCGGCTTGGAGAGCGAGGCGATCTGGAAGACGGTGTCCGGGTCGACGGTGGCGGGCTCGCCGACGCGGCGGATGCCGTAGCCCTTGAGGTGGATCACCTTGTCGTGGTGGACGACGGCCACGGAGGCTCCGGGGACGCCGGTGCGGCGCATCATGTCCTCGACGGTGCGGTCGAGGCGGGCGACGGCCTGGGCGACCCGCGCGTCGGTGATCTGGGGCTTCGGGGCCGGGGGTGGACTGGGGGCGGTGGGTGCCGTTGCCGTGGCCGGCGGGGTTGTGGTGGCTGCCGGGGCCGCCGCCGTTCCCGTCGCGGTCAGGAGGATCGCGGCGCCGGCCGAACCGAGTGCGCGGAGCGTACGCATGCGGCCCATTGTCCCGCCGTACGGGTGAACGCGCGCGGGGAGCCGGGGCCTGGCGGCGGCTGGGCGGGCCGGGCCCCGGGTCCCGGGTCCCGGGGCGCGTGCCGGTCCCGGTGCCGGTGTTGGTGGCGTGGTGCGGCTGGGTTGCGGGGCTCTGCCCCGGGCCCCGCGCCTCGATCGCCGGCGGGGCTGGAGTTGGCGGGGCCGTGGGGTCAGGCGGCTGTGGCGTGGTCTTGTTCGGCTTCCACCGCGGCGTTCCAGTCGCGCTTGATCGCGCGCCAGCCCTCGTCCGTCTCGCCCAGGCGCCAGTAGCCCGAGATCGACAGCCGCTCGCGCGGCACGCCCCGCTCCAGGCGGAGGTGGCGGCGCAGCTCCTTGACGAAGCCCGCCTCGCCGTGGACGAAGGCGTGCACGTCCTTGGACGGGAACTCCAGGGAGGTGACCGCCTCCACCAGCGCCTCGCCGATCGGGCGGTCGCCGCGGTGCAGCCAGACCGGGACGACCCCGTCCGGGGTGGCGACCTTCTGCTCGTCGCGCGGGCCCTCGATCTCCACGAACGCGTGCACCCGCGCACCCGCCGGCATCCGTTCCATCGCCGCGGCGATGGCCGGCAGGGCGCTCTCGTCGCCCACCAGCAGGTGCCAGCCGGCCGTCGGGTCCGGGGCGTACGCCCCGCCCGGGCCGAGGAAGCGTACGAGCTCGCCCGGCTGGACGCGCGCCGCCCAGGGGCCGGCCAGGCCCTCGTCGCCGTGGACGACGAAGTCGAGGGTCAGCTCCAGCTGGGCCGGGTCCCAGGCCCGTACGGTGTACGCGCGCTGGCGCGGCCACTGCGCACGCGGAAAGTCGGCGCGGATCCGCTCCAGGTCCCACGGCGCGGGGTAGGTGACCCCCTGCGGCGGGAACAGGATTTTGACGTAGTGGTCGGTGCACGTGCCCGCGCCGAAACCGGCCAGACCCTCACCGCCCAGCACGATCCGCACCATGTGCGGCGTGAGCCGTTCGGTGCGTACGACGACGGCGGTGCCGACTGCGCGGGCGCGTCCTTCTGCCACGGTGTCTCCCCTGACTCCCCTGAAACTTAGGATTACCTAAGTTAGCACCTCAGGTACGCAACGCGCCCGTCAGCCGCGACACGGCACCACCCAGACCCCACCGATGGGCGAGCGCGTCGACCACGTCCGGGTTGGACGGGAGTGACGGGAGGGCCGGGTTGAACTGCGGGATCGGCACGTCCCCGGCGACCTGGACCACCTTCGGGGCCACGGCCAGGTACGGCCGCGATTCGTCCAGACGCCTGCGCTGGGTGGGGGTCAGCTTCGCCTTCGGGTCGTCGATCGCGGCGATGATCCCGGCCAGCGAGCCGTACGCGTCGAGCAGCTTCGCCGCCGTCTTCTCGCCGATGCCGGGGACGCCGGGCAGGCCGTCGCTGGGGTCCCCGCGCAGCAGCGCCAGGTCCGCGTAACCGGGGCCGTCCACCCCGTACTTCTCGCGCAGCCACGCCTCGTCGGTGATCTGGAGGGTGCCCACGCCCTTCAGGGGGTACAGCACGCGCCGCTGCCTGGCGTCGTCCACCAGCTGGTAGAGGTCCCGGTCGCCGGTGACGATGTCCACCGGGCCGGTCGCGCGGGCGGTGAGGGTGCCGATCACATCGTCCGCCTCGTACCCTGCGACGCCCACGCGGGCGATGCCGAACGCGTCGAGCGCCGCCTCGATGATCGGCACCTGCGGGGCGAGGGTGTCGGGGGTCTCCTCGACGTCCGGACCGCTCTCGGTCTCGCGGGCGACGCGGTGGGCCTTGTACGACGGGATCAGCTCCACCCGCCAGTGCGGTCGCCAGTCGGCGTCCATGCAGGCCACCAGGTCGTCCGGGCGGTGGTCCTGGACGAGGCGGCCGATGAAGTCGAGCAGGCCGCGCACGGCGTTGACCGGGGTGCCGTCGGGGGCCTTCACGGAGTCCGGTACGCCGAAGTACGCGCGGTAGTAGAGGGAGGCGGTGTCCAGGAGCATCAGGCGTCGTGTCGTCACGCAGACGATGATGCCGCAACGCGGGGGCCCGGCAGCCGGGGTGCCGGCACGGACCGCGCGCCACCCGCCGCCCACCCGCCGCCCGGCCGGCGGTCCGCTCCGGCGGGAGCCCGGTCATCCTCCAGGGCGGCCGCGTACGGTGGCGGGCCGCGGACGGCCACGGAAGGTGACCGGGCGGGGACGGATGATCACCGGCGGCGGGGGGCCAGTGCGCTCGTGCACGCGAAACCGGAGGCGGTTGCTGCGTAAGGTGCTTACAGCACACCGATGTGCGACGGACAAGGGGAGGGCAGCCCCGACATGAACGACAGGGACGGCACGGACGGCACGCCGGATGGCAGGGACGACAAGGGCAAGGACAAGGACGGCAAAGAGCCGCTCCGGGTGGGCGTGGCCGTGCGCAAGCGCCGCCGCGCGCTCCAGCTGACGCTGGCCGCCGTATCGGCGCGCAGCGGTCTGTCCGTCCCCTTCCTCAGCCAGATAGAGAACGAGCGGGCCCGCCCCAGCATGCGTTCCCTGGAGCGGGTCGCGGACGCCCTGGAGACCACGGCCGTCGAACTGCTGGCCGCCTCCGACACGGCCCGCACGGTCGACCTCGTACGGGCCGGTGACGAATCCTCCCTCACCCCCGTGCCCGGGGTGCGGCCTCTCGTGCGCGGCCACCACCAGCTGCACGCCCTGGAGTTCACCGGGGACCAGGACGCCGGCCGGGAGTACCAGCACCGCAACGACGAGCTGATGTACGTGGTCGCGGGCGCCTGCCAGGTGGAGGCCGAGGGGCGGGCGTACCGGCTGGAGAGCGGGGACGCGCTGTTCCTGTCCGGTGGTGTGCGGCACCGCTGGCGGGCCGTCACCGAGGACACGCGGATCCTGGTCGTCGCGGTGGGCGAGCACATCCACGCCACGTCCGAGCCGCCGTCCCCGGGGTGCTGAGCGCCGTGCGCCGGGTCGTGTCGCTGGTGCCGTCGCTGACCGAGGCGGTCGCGGTGAGCGCGCCGGGCCTGCTGGTGGGGGTCACGGACTGGTGCACGCACCCCGCGGACCTCGGGGACGCGGTGCGGATCGGCGGGACGAAGAACCCCGACGTGCGGCGGATCGCGGAGCTGCGCCCCGACCTGGTGATCGCCAACGAGGAGGAGAACCGGGCCCCCGACCTGGCGGCGCTGCGCGCGGCGGGCCTGGAGGTACTGGTCACCGAGGTACGGGACCTGCCGCAGGCGCTGCGGGAGCTGGACCGGTTGCTGGTGGGGGTGCTGGGGCTGAAGCGGCCGGGGTGGCTGGCGGAAGCCGAGTCGGCCTGGGCCCGGGTGGAGCCGGGGGAGCCCCTGACGGCCTTCGTGCCGGTGTGGCGACGGCCGTGGATGGTGCTCGGCCGCGACACCTTCGCGGGGGACGTGCTGGCCCGCCTGGGGGTGCGCAACGCGTACGCCGGGCACGCGGAGCGCTACCCGCGGATCCCGGTGGAGGAGCTGGCGGGCGCCGGCTGCGATCTGGTGGTGCTCCCGGACGAGCCGTACCGCTTCACGGCCGGGGACGGGCCGGATGCCTTCCCGGGGCTGGCCGCCGCGCTCGTCTCCGGACGGCACCTGACCTGGTACGGGCCCTCGCTGGCGCAAGCCCCGGTGGTCCTGGCGCAGGCCCTGCGCGCGGCGCGCTGACCGGCCCCTGACCGAACTCCCCGGCGAGGGTGGGACGTCGCTGGCCCCGTCATTCATAACCAGGTTGTACAACCTGGTTATGGTCGCCGGTGCCGTGACGGTGCGCGGGTGTATAACCGAGCCATGACAGGCGAAGAGGACGCGCCCCGGGACCCCGGGGAGCTGACCGAGGAACAGGCCGGGCGGATGCTCGCCGAGATGAACGAGGTCATCCGCGCGGGTGAGGAGATGCGCCGGCTGCGCGGCGAGATGATCCAGTTGTTCGTCGGCCTCGGCTGGACCCAGGACAGGATCGCCCGGCTGACCGGCATGAGTCAGCCCGCGGTGTCCAAGCAGGTCGCGAAGGACAGGGCAGGCGAACCGCCGCCCCCGCCGGGGCTCTCGCTCGACCAGCGCGACGGCCCCTGGCTCGAAGGCCGCCTCTGGGGCCTTGCCGAGGAGATCTCCGAGACGTTCGACGGCGGAGCCCGCTGCACCCGCCTCGTCGACGCGCTCCTGCGGGGCCGCGAGCGCTTCACGCCCCGGAACGTCGACGCGCTGCGGCGCCTCGTCGAGGAGGACCTGAGGCGCCGTCCCGGGGAGCTGCCCGGCGGCTGCCGGGACACCTACGACGCGATCAGCCGCGGTCTCGACGTCCCCTCCGCGGCGGACCCGGGCACACCGCCCCCGGCCGGATCGGCGTCCGTACGCCGCGCCCTGGCCCGCCGGATCCAGCGCGACCTGCTCACACCCGGGGGGCGGGACCGGCAGGGCCCGCCGGCAGCCGGCCGGTGAACAGGCCGCGCAGGGTGTGGGCGGCCGCGAGCAGCCAGGCCGTCAGCAGGCCGGCGAAGAGGACCGCGGCCAGCCAGGCGAAGGCGGTCAGCCCGGTGTGGCGGGCCAGCCCGGCGGCGCCGGTGACGCAGGTGCCCACGGGGAACGTCAGTGCCCACCAGGTCATGGAGAAGCCCATCCCGCGCCGGGCCGCGCGCACCAGCATGGCCGCGGCGAGGGCCAGCCACAGCAGCGCGAACCCCATCACGGGGACCCCGTACACGACCGCGAAGGCGGTGAGGCCCTCCGCGTACGGGGCGCCGATCGCCCCGGGTGCCACGTCGGCGAGCTGGTTCACGGCGGTGGTGGACTGGCCGAGGGGGCCCAGGACCAGGAACAGGGTCGGCGTGAGGAGCAGCGGCAGCGGGCCGCTGACGATCAGCCGGCCGAAGATCAGGGGGAGCATCAGCAGGGTGGCCAGCAGGCTGACGCCGAACAGGGCGTAGCAGGCCAGCAGCATCGCCTCGCGGGCCTGCCCGACGGGCAGGTGGGGGACGAGCAGGGGCCCGAGCGCCGCGGAGACCATCGGGGCGACCAGGGGGAGCAGCCAGACGGGCGTGGCCTGCGCGGCCTCGACCCTGTGGCGCACCACCATCAGGTACGGGACCACCACGGCCATCAGCAGGCCGATCGCGGTGCCGGCGGTGAACAGCACGGCGTCCACGGCGACCGCCGCGTCCAGGCCGATGAGGTCCTTGCCGACGATGAGGGTGCCGCCGCCGACGGCCAGCAGGGCCATGGACAGACAGCCGTAGAACGGGGCGACCGCGGGGTCGAGGAGGTGGGCGCGGGCCTGGTCGCGGTGGTGGATCCAGTGCCCGGCCCGGGCCGTGAGCAGTACCGCGAGGGCGGCGGCGGACAGCGCCCAGACGAGCTGGCAGGCCACGCGCTGGCCGGGGAGCTGATACGGGAGGGTCGCGCCGGCGTTGGCGATGATCGCCGTGCCCATCACGGAGGCGTACCAGTTCGGTCCGAGGTGCCGCAGGGCCTTGTGGGCCCGGGGGGCGGTCGCCGCGGAGGGGGTGGAGCGGGTGAGCGCGAGGGTGGTGGCCATGACCCCAGGGTCCGGCGGGCGGGGACCGGTCGGCAGAGGGCATGTTCCTATGAGGCCATAAGCTGATGTTATGGGTAATGAGGAGTGGGTTCCGCTGGCGCACCGGGTGCCGGATCTGGGCGCGATGGAACTGCTGCTCGAGGTCGCGCGGGTCGGCAGCCTGAGCGGCGCGGCCCGGCGGCTGGGCATCACGCAGCCCGCGGCCAGCAGCCGCATCCGGGCGATGGAGACGCGGCTGGGCGTGGCCCTCGTGGACCGGTCGCCGCGCGGCTCGACGCTGACGGCGGAAGGCGCACTGGTCACGGACTGGGCCCGGCGGGTCGTGGAGGCCGCGGAGGTCTTCGACGCGGGGGCGCAGGCGCTGCGCGGCCGGCGGGACTCGCGGCTGCGGGTGGCGGCCAGCATGACCATCGCGGAGTACCTGTTGCCGGGGTGGCTGATCGCGCTGCGCGGGCAGCGGCCGGACACGGCGGTGTCCCTGCACGCCGGGAACTCGGCGGTGGTCGCCGGGCGGGTCCTCGCGCACGAGGCGGACCTCGGCTTCGTGGAGGGGCTCACCGTGCCCGAGGGGCTGGACTCGGCGGTGATCGCGCAGGACCGCCTCGTGGTCGTGGTGGCGCCGGGCCACGCGTGGGCCCGGCGCTCGAAGGGCGTGACGGCGGCCGAACTCGCCTCGGCCCCGCTGATCCTGCGCGAGCGGGGGTCGGGAACGCGGCAGGTACTGGACGCCGCCCTGGCCGCGTGCGGGGGGCTCGTGGAGCCGCTGCTGGAGCTGGCCTCGACCACGGGCGCTGAAGGCTGCGGCGCTGAGCGGGGCCGGACCGTGCGTGCTGTCGGAGCTGGCGGTGGGGGACGAGCTCGCGGCACGCCGGCTGGTGGAGGTACCGGTGGCCGGGGCGCCGCTGGACCGCGCGCTGCGGGCGGTGTGGCCCACGGGCTCCCGCCCGGCGGGACCTGCGCGGGACCTCCTGTCGCTGACCCGGCGCCCGGCTCCGTAGGCGCGTCGGGCCGTGCGGCCGGCCTGGGGGGCCGGGCGCCGCGGAGGTGCGCCCCCGGTCGTGCGGTTTCGGCAGGGCGCCCCGGCCGGGCGCCGCGGGACCCGTTACGCCACCGGGACGCGGTCCGGCGTACGGAGGGCGGCGCGGGCCGCCGCGGCCTCGACCAGGGCGGCCATCACGCGGGTGTCCCGGTCCCGTTCGGGGTGCCACTGCACGCCCAGCACCCAGTGGTCCGGGCCGGGGAGCTCGATCGCCTCCACCGTGCCGTCCACCGCGTCGGCCGAGACGACCAGGCCCCGGCCCAGCCGGTCGACGGCCTGATGGTGGTACGTCGGCACCCGCGCCTCCTCCGGGACGGCGGCCGCGTACCGGGTGCCCGGCACCGGGCGTACCGGGTGCCGGGACATCACTCCCGGGGCGCCGACGTGACCCTCGATGTGCTGGACGAGGGTGCCGCCCAGGGCCACGTTCAGCGCCTGCATGCCCCGGCAGATGCCGAGCAGGGGCAGGCCCGCCGCCAGCGCGGCGTCCAGCAGGGCCAGCTCCCACCGGTCGCGGACCGTCGCCGGGGCGCCCGTACGGGGGTCGCGGACGGCGCCGTAGTGGACCGGGTCCAGGTCCGGACCGCCCGCGACGACCAGGCCGTCCATCCGGCCCAGCACCTCCGCGGCCCTTCCGGGCTCGTCCGGCGGGAGCAGCACGGCCGCGCCGCCCGCCGCCTGGACGAGTTCGTAGTACCCGGAGGGGACCAGGGACGTCGGGAGGTCCCACACGCCGTAGCGGGTGGACTCCTCCACGTAGGTGCTGATGCCGATGAGCGGCCTGGGCACGTTCTCTACCTCCGGGACGGGAGTGATGGCGTCGGTCAGGGGCCAGGATTTCAGTCGCGCGCGAGTTCCGCCTCCGCTTCGGCGAGGGCGGCGAACTCCTCCTCGGGCGCCGAGGCGACCAGGCGGTGCCGGCTGTAGAAGGCGAAGTAGGCGAGGGCGACGGCGTACACGCCCAGCGCGATGAACGCCGCGTCCTTGTCCACGAGGAAGGTGGCGACCAGGGCCGAGAGGGCCAGGGCGAAGGCCACCGAGGAGGTCACGATCCCGCCGGGCGTGCGGTACGGGCGCTCCAGTCCGGGTTCCCGGCGCCGCAGCACGATGTGGGAGAGCGCCATCAGGGCGTAGGAGATGGTCGCGCCGAACACCGCGATGTTGAGCATGCGGGCGCCGTCGCCGGTGGCCGCGGCCAGGGCGAAGCCGATCACTCCGGGGATGACGAGGCCCAGGTACGGGGCCTTGCGCCGCGAGGTGAGGGAGAGGAAGCGCGGCAGGTACCCGGCCCGGGACAGGGCGAAGAGCTGGCGCGAGCCCGCGTAGATCAGCGAGAAGAACGAGGCCACCAGGCCGGCGAGGCCCGCGTAGTTGACGAAGCGGCTGAGCGCGGTGGGGCCCCCGTCCCCCTCCAGGGCCACGACGAGCGGGTTGCCGGCCGACCGGACCGCTTCGGAGCCCTGCGCGCCGGTCGCGGCGAAGAAGGTGATCAGCGCCAGGGCGGCGAGGATGCCCATGGAGATGGACAGCGCCTTCGGCATGGAGCGGACCGGGTCCTTGGCCTCCTCGGCCGCCAGCGGCACGCCTTCCACCCCGAGGAAGAACCACATGCCGAACGGGAACGCGGCCCAGATGCCCAGCAGGCCCATCGGGAGCCAGGAGTTCGAGCCGAACGCCTCCGCGTCGACGGGGATGTCGTTGAGGCCGGCCGCGTCGAACTCGGTGAGGGCGCCCACCGCGAAGATCAGCAGCGCGGCGACGGCGATGGCGGTGACGACGAGGCTGAAGCGGAGCGCCTCCCCGACCCCCCAGAGGTGGACGCCGATGAAGACCGCGAAACAGACGAGGTAGACGGGCCAGCCGGATGTGAGGCCGAAGAGGCCGAGGGACTCGACGTAGTCACCGATGAAGATGACGATCGCGGCCGGCGCGAGGATGTACTCGATGAGGATGGCGGTACCGGTGAGGAAGCCGCCCCAGGGGCCCAGCGCGCGCCGGGCGAAGCCGTAGCCGCCGCCCGCCGTGGGGAGGATGGAGGACAGCTCCGCGAGCGAGAAGACCAGGCACGCGTACATCGCGCCCATCAGGACGGTGGCGATGGCGAGACCGCCGAAGCCGCCCTTGTCCAGGCCGAGGTTCCAGCCGGAGAAGTCGCCGGAGACGACGTACGCGACGCCGAGGCCGGTGAGCAGGAGCCAGCCGGCGCTGCCGCGGCGCAGGGTGCGTCGCTTCAGATAGTCGTCGCCCTCGGGGGAATCGGTGGGTCCGGGCACGGCTGTCAGCCGTGTCCCCGTCTCGTCGGCCATCGTGCGCTCCTACCTCGGGGCAATGGTTGTGGGGCGTACCTTTGCCGCAGTGGGGTGGAGTGCGCAAGACCTCTGCGTTAAACGGAAGTAACGAATACCTCCCCGCCCCGGCGCGGGGAACACGCCACCCGAGCGCGGGATCAGGCCAGAAACCCCCTCAGCAGGGCCGCGGTGCCGCAGCAGTGCTCGCGCATCGTCGCGCGGGCCCGGTCGGCGTCCCGCTCGAGCACCGACTCCACCAGCGCGGTGTGCTGCTGCTGCGAGTGCTCCAGGTTGCGCACCAGCAGCGGGATGCAGTCCAGCAGGTCGTTCACGGTGGCCCGGACCGCCGCGTACTGGGCCGTCAGGGTGGCGGATCCGGCCAGTTCGCACAGGGTCAGGTGGAAGAGGGTGTCCTGGCGCCGGTAGTCGGCGAGCGGGGCGTCGTGCGTCGCGGCCAGCGCGGCGAGCAGCCGCTCGGTCCCCTCCTCGGTCAGGCCGTGCGCGGCGCACAGTCCGGCCGCGCCCACCTCCAGGACCTCGCGGAACCGCAGGGCGTCCTCGATGTCCACCCCCGCGACGCGCCGCCGCAGCTCCTCCTCGGTGCCGCCCGCCGGGGTGTCGGGGCGGGGCAGGACGAACGTTCCGCCGTACCGTCCCCGGCGGGCCTCCACGAGTCCCTGGTCCTGGAGCACCTTCAGCACCTCGCGCAGCGTGACCCGGCTGATCCCCATCCGCTCGGCCAGTTCGCGTTCGGGCGGCAGCCGCTCGCCGCCCGGCACCAGACCGAGCCGGACCACCTGGAGGATCTGCTCCAGCGCCTCCTCGAAACCGTTGCCCGCCCGCACCTGCCGCAGCACGGGATTCAGCCGCGCGACGGCTCCGCCCTCACTCGCCGTGTCGGTCATCTCGTCCCCTCCCCTTCCCAAGCAATGGTTCTATTCAATACCTTAGGGCTTCTCGGCTCACCGAAGGAGAGATTCCCGTGGTAGACCGCACGCCGTCGCTGACGCCCGACGAGCTCCGCTCGCTCGTCGCCAGCGGCGAGATCGACACCGTCGTCATGGCCTTCCCCGACATGCAGGGGCGCCTCCAGGGGAAGCGCTTCGCCGCACCGTTCTTCCTCGACGAGGTCCTCGAGCACGGCACCGAGGGCTGCAACTACCTCCTCGCCGTCGACACCGAGATGAACACGGTCGACGGCTACGAGATGTCCTCCTGGGACCGGGGCTACGGCGACTTCGCCATGCACCCCGACCTCGCCACCCTGCGCCGCCTCCCCTGGAACCCCGGCAGCGCCTTCCTCGTCGCCGACCTCGCCTGGAGCGACGGCACGCCCGTCGTCGCCGCCCCCCGGCAGATCCTGCGCCGCCAGCTGGAGCGGCTCGCCGAGCACGGCTACACCGCGATGGTCGGCACCGAGCTGGAGTTCATGGTCTTCCAGGACACCTACGAACAGGCCTGGAACGCCAACTACCGGGACCTGACGCCCGTCAACCAGTACAACATCGACTATTCCGTCCTCGGGACCGGACGCGTCGAGCCGCTGCTGCGGCGCATCCGCAACGAGATGCAGGCCGCGGGCCTGGTGGTCGAGTCGGCCAAGGGGGAGTGCAACCTCGGGCAGCACGAGATCGCCTTCCGCTACGACGAGGCGCTCACCACCTGCGACCAGCACGCCGTCTACAAGACCGGTGCGAAGGAGATCGCCGCCCAGGAAGGCGTCTCGCTCACCTTCATGGCCAAGTACGACGAGCGCGAGGGCAACTCCTGTCACATCCACCTCTCGCTGGGCGACTCCGACGGACGCAACGCCATGGCAGGGGACGGACCGGACGATCACGGCGGAATGTCACCGGTGATGCGCCACTTCCTGGCCGGCCAGCTGGCCGCGCTGCGCGACTTCTCCCTTCTCTACGCCCCCAACATCAATTCGTACAAGCGTTTCCGGCCGGGATCCTTCGCACCGACCGCCGTCGCCTGGGGCGTGGACAACCGGACCTGCGCCCTGCGCGTGGTCGGCCACGGCCGCTCCATGCGCTTCGAGAACCGCCTGCCCGGCGGGGATGTCAACCCCTACCTCGCCGTCGCGGGCCTGGTCGCGGCCGGCCTGTACGGCATCGAGCACCGGCTGGAACTTCCGCAGGCGTGCGCCGGAAACGCCTACACCGGCGACTACGCGCACGTTCCCACCACGCTGCGCGACGCCGCCGAGCTCTGGGAGAACAGCGAGATCGCCAAGGCCGCGTTCGGCCCGGAAGTCGTCGCCCACTACCGGAACATGGCCCGGGTCGAACTCGACGCCTTCGACTCCGCCGTGACCGACTGGGAACTGCGCCGCTCCTTCGAACGCCTGTAGTCCGCCGGCCCGCGGCCCCGGCCGCGGCGCTGCCGATCCGCGGCGCGTCCGATCCGCGGCGCTGCCGACCCGCCGAGGCCATCGATCCGCCGACGCCACCGATCCGAAAGTCTGTGAGGCTCCACGTGTCCGATGTGCTGGAAGTCCTGAATCCGGCCACCGAGGAAACCGTCGCCACCATCCCGGCCGCCACACGGGACGACGTCGACGCCGCCGTCGCCCGGGCGGCCGTCGCCCAGCGCCACTGGGCCGCGGCCGCTCCCGCCGACCGGGCGCGGCTGCTGCGCCGCTTCGCCGCGGTCGTCGACGGCCACATCGGGGAACTGGCCCTGCTCGAGGTCCGCGAGGCCGGCCACACCATCGGCAACGCCCGCTGGGAAGCCGGCAACGTACGCGACCTCCTCGACTTCGCCGCCGGGGGAGTGGAACGGCTCTGCGGCCGTCAGATCCCCGTCGCCGGCGGCATCGACGTCACCTTCCTCGAACCCCTCGGCGTCATCGGCGTGATCGCCCCCTGGAACTTCCCCATGCCGATCGCCGCCTGGGGCCTCGCCCCGGCGCTCGCCGCCGGCAACGCCGTCATCCTCAAGCCCGCCGAGACCACCCCGCTCACGGCGCTGCGCCTCGCCGAACTCGCCCTGGAGGCCGGGATCCCCGAGCACCTCTTCCAGGTGCTCCCCGGCCGCGGGGCCGTCGCGGGCGACGCGCTCGTCGAACACCCCGGTGTCGCGAAGATCGTCTTCACCGGTTCCACCCGTGTCGGCAAGCAGATCATGGCCAAGTGCGCCGACCGGGTGAAGCGGGTGACCCTCGAACTCGGCGGCAAGAGCCCCAACATCGTCTTCGCCGACGCCGACCTCGAAGCGGCGGCCGCGGCCGCCCCGATGGCCTTCCTCGACAACAGCGGCCAGGACTGCTGCGCCCGTACCCGCATCCTCGTCCAGCGCTCCGCCTACGACCGGTTCCTGGAACTGCTCGCCCCCGGCATCGAGAGCGTGGTCGTCGGCGACCCGGCCGACGAGAAGACCCAGATGGGGCCGCTCATCTCGCGGGCGCAGCTGGAGCGGGTCCGGTCCTACGTCACCGACGACCTCACCACGGTCCGCGGCTCCGCCCCCGAAGGCCCCGGCTTCTGGTACCCGCCGACCCTGGTCACCGGCGCCGGCCCCACGGCGCCCGTGGCCACCGAGGAGGTCTTCGGCCCGGTCGCCGTCGTCCTGCCCTTCGAGGACGAGGAGGACGCCGTACGCCTGGCCAACGCGACCGAGTACGGCCTCTCCGGCTCCCTGTGGACCCGCGACATCGGCCGCGCCCTGCGCGTCTCGCGCGCCGTCGCCGCGGGCAACCTGTCCGTCAACTCGCACTCCAGCGTCCGCTACTCGACCCCCTTCGGCGGCTACAAGCAGTCCGGACTCGGCCGCGAGCTCGGACCCGAAGCCCTCACCGCTTTCACCGAGACCAAGAACGTCTTCATCAGCACGGAGGCCTGAACCCCATGACCGACCGCACCGAAGAGATCATCTGCCGCCGCCTCGTCGGCCGCACCGCCGTCATCACCGGGGCCGGCAGCGGCATCGGACTGGCCGCGGCCCGCAGGCTCGCGTCCGAGGGCGCCAACGTCGTCTGCGCCGACATCGACCCGGTCGCGGGCAAGGCCGCCGCCGAAGAGGTCGCCGGCCTCTTCGTCCAGGTGGACGTCACCGACAAGGAGCAGGTCGACGCCCTCTTCAAGACGGCCTTCGACACCTACGGCTCCGTCGACATCGCCTTCAACAACGCGGGCATCTCGCCCGCCGACGACGACTCGATCCTGCTCACCGAGCTCGACGCCTGGAGGCGGGTCCAGGACGTCAACCTCACGTCCGTCTACCTGTGCTGCAAGGCGGCCCTCCCCTACATGCAGGCCCAGCGCCGCGGATCCATCATCAACACCGCGTCCTTCGTGGCCCTCATGGGCGCCGCCACCTCGCAGATCTCCTACACCGCCTCCAAGGGCGGCGTCCTGGCCATGTCCCGCGAGCTCGGCGTGCAGTTCGCCCGCGACGGCATCCGCGTCAACGCCCTGTGCCCGGGGCCCGTCAACACCCCGCTCCTGCGCGAGCTGTTCGCCAGCGACCCCGAGCGCGCCGCACGCCGCCTCGTCCACATCCCCGTCGGCCGCTTCGCCGAGGCCGAGGAGATCGCCGCCGCCGTGGCCTTCCTCGCCAGCGACGACTCCTCCTTCGTCAACGCCGCCGACTTCGTCGTCGACGGGGGCATCTCCGGCGCCTACGTCACCCCGCTGTAGCCGGCCCGGCCGGCGGGACCCGCCGCCCTGCTCACGTCCCTGATCTGACGGAGGAGAACACCATGCACGTCGGAGCCCGTATTGAGCTG
>NZ_JBEOXU010000039.1:0-49287 GCF_040296725.1 Streptomyces sp. NPDC002044 | reverse complement strand
GGCCAGGACTCGGGGCGACCGGCGGTTCGGGGGTGGGTCCCCCGGGTCCGACCGGGGAGGTCGGCCGGTCAGACCCTGCCGCTGACCGGACGGCGGCGGCGCATCACGTGGACGCCCGCGCCGAGGGCCGCGGCGCCGACGAGGCCCGCGCCGATGGCGGTCTCGGCGGCGGACGGGCCGAGGGATCCGCCGATGCCGCCCTGGGAGGGCCGGCCTTCGAGGATGGTGAAGCGGTGCGTGGCCACGAGGCTGCTGTCGTTGCACTTGACCGACAGCGTGTGGTGGCCCGGGGAGGCGTGGTTGAAGATCCGGACGGTGGCGAAACCGATCGAACCGGCGGACAGGTTGGCCGGCGGAAAGTTGCCGTGCGAGGTGACGGTACCGCCGTGTCCGCAGCCCGACGCGCTCACCTGCATCGTGGATCCCTGGTGTACGGAGTACGGGTTCACCGAGATGTTGCTCGGCCCGCCACCCCCGCCCTGAGGGGGGTTCGCAGAGGCGAATGGGGCACTGAGGGCGACGGCGGCACAGGCCGCCGCCGTCACGGCAAGAGCGCGGAAAGCACGCATGGTGGAACCTCCAGCGGGAAGCGCCCCGGAGCGTCGGCCCCGGATGATCGACGAGAACGCCTCCCACGACGAACCCTCGATCCGGCCCGCAAGCTCCGCATTTCCGCCTTTGGGCCGCCCGGTTGAGCGACACGCCGACGAGCGGGCCGTGGAACTGACGGATCCGCAGGTCACGACCCGTCAGGCATTTATGTGACGATTACCTGGATGGGCGCACCCCTTCCGGCCCCTTCGGAGCAGCGCCACCCGTTCGCCCCTCCCCTCTCGCCGTCCCGCCGAGGTCGCCTTAGCGTGCGTGAAGTAGGGCGTACTGGGGCGGGACACGCACGCGGGTCGGGACCCCCGCGTCGGGAAGGGAGAACGATGGGCGAGGACGAGACCGGGCAGTCACGCAAACGCTCACCGTGGGGCGCGCTCGCCCTGGTCATGCTCAGCGGCCTCGCCATGGTGCGCAACGGTGTGAACATCGACGACGGGCCGCCTCAGCCCACCGCGGCCTCGGCCGTCGCGGTGGCGGCAGGCCAGTTGCCGGCGAATCCTCCGTCGCCGCCCGCGGACATGGAGGTGCTGGAGCACTCCTCGGTGCAGCGCGTCCGGATCCCCACGATCAACGTGGACGCTCCGGTGATGACCGTCGGCCTGGACGCCGAGGGCTGGATCGACGCCCCGCCGCCGCAGGACCGCAATCTCGCGGGCTGGTACCTCAACGGCATCTCGCCCGGCCAGCGCGGCTCGTCGGTGATCGTGGGCCACGTGGACAACGCGCAGGGACCGGCGGTCTTCTTCGGCCTGGGGTCGGTCAAGCCGGGCAATCAGATCGAGGTGGAGCGCTACGACGGGCGCACCGCGGTCTTCGAGGTGTACGGCGTGGAGGTGTTCTCCAAGGACGCCTTCCCCGGGGCCCGGGTGTACGGCGACACCGGGCACCCGGAGCTCCGGGTGATCACGTGCGGCGGCGGCTACTCGAAGGCCCGCGGCTACGAGGGCAACGTGGTCGTCTTCGCCCGCATGGTGGAGGCCCGCTGAGGCGGGGCCGGTGCGGGCCGTCGCGCCGGCGCCCCCGCCGGGCCCGCACCACGGGCCGGGCGGGGGCGCTCCGCAGCGCAGCGGACCCCCTCCTCAGCGCATCTGGGCGGCGGGCAGTACGGGGAGGGTCATCCGGTAGCCCCGGGCGAGGAGTTGGGGCAGGTAGGACTCGATGGCCCGGACGCTCTGGGAGCGGTCGCCGCCCGCGTCGTGGGAGAGGACGACCACGCCGGGCCCGGCGCCTTTGAGGATCCGGGAGACGATCGCGGTCGTGCCCGGCTCGGTCCAGTCCAGGCTGTCCACCGTCCAGGCCAGCGGCTCCATTCCCAGCTCGGCGCCGATCTCGAAGGCGGCCCGGTTCCATGCCCCGTAGGGCGCCCGGAACCACACCGGCGCCTCCCCCACGGCCTGGCGCACGACCTCGCTCGTGCGGCCGATCTCGGAGACGAGGGCGGGGCGGCTCAGCTTGGGGATGAGCGGGTGGGTCCAGGTGTGGTTGCCGATGACGTGGCCTTCGGCGGCCATCCGGCGCAGCAGGTCCCGGTTCTCGACCGCCATCTCCCCGCAGACGAAGAACAGGGCGCGGACGCCGTAGCGGGCGAGGACGTCGAGGATGCCCGGCGTGTAGCGGGGGTCGGGGCCGTCGTCGAAGGTGAGGACCATGGAGCTGGCCGTGCTCGCGCCGGCGGGGAGCGCCTCGATGGGGCGGGTCCGGACGGCCGGTTTCGCGGCGGGCGGCCGGGCGGGCGCCTCGGCGGTCATCGGGCGCAGCCGGTACGCCTTCTCGGGCAGCCCCCGGGAGAGCGCGCCGGGGGCTCCGGCGGCGGGGTTCGGCCCCGGTCCGGTGCCCGGCCCGGCCGCGGGTCCGGACCCGGGGGCGGTCGTGCCGGGCAGCCCCTCCCCGCCCGTGGTGACCAGTCCGGCGGCGGCCGCGACTCCGAGGAAGACGGCGGTACGCAGGAGCACGCGTCGCCCTACTGTCGGCTCGTCATTTTTCATTATTACTACGTATCAACGACATCGCCGGAGATGTCGAGTGGCGCGGAGGCGACCCGTCGCCCTCACCCGCACGGACCAGCCGGGAGCGCCGCGCGGTGCCGCGCCGGGGCGTCCCGGGCGGGCCTCAGCCGCGCCGCACCAGCGGGAACGGAAGGGTCTCGCGGATCGTCAGCCCCGTGAGGAACATGACGAGGCGGTCCACCCCGATGCCGAGGCCGCCCGTCGGCGGCATCGCGTACTCCAGGGCGTCGAGGAAGTCGTTGTCGAGTTCCATCGCCTCGGGGTCGCCGCCGGCGGCGAGCAGCGACTGGGCGGTGAGCCGGCGCCGCTGCTCGACGGGGTCGGTCAGTTCGGAGTAGGCGGTGCCGAGTTCGGTGCCGAAGGCGACGAGGTCCCAGCGCTCCGCGAGCCGCGGGTCCTTGCGGTGCTGGCGGGTGAGCGGGGAGACGTCGGTGGGGAAGTCCTTGTAGAAGGTGGGCAGCTTGGTCTTCTCCTCCACCAGCCGCTCGTACATCTCCAGGACCACGTCACCGCGGGTGTTCTCGGGGGTGTGCGGAACCGACGCCCGGTCGCAGAGCCGGCGCAGGACGTCTTCGCCGGTGTCGGCGTCGACCTCCTCGCCGAGGGCCTCGCTGATCGCCCCGTACATCGTCTTCACCGGCCAGGTGCCGGAGATGTCGTGCACGACGAGCTTTCCGTCCGGGCCCGCCTTGTGCGCGACGGGCGAGCCGAAGGCGGCGGTGGCCGCGCCCTGGATCAGCTCGCGGGTGAGGTCGAGCATGACGTCGTAGTCCGCGAAGGCCTGGTATGCCTCCAGCATCGTGAACTCGGGGTTGTGCTTGTAGGAGACGCCCTCGTTGCGGAAGGTGCGGCCCATCTCGAAGACCTTCTCCATGCCGCCGACGCAGAGCCGCTTGAGGTACAGCTCGGGTGCGATGCGCAGGTACAGGTCGAGGTCGTAGGCGTTGATGTGGGTGCGGAAGGGCCGGGCGTTGGCGCCGCCGTGGATCTGCTGGAGCATCGGGGTCTCGACCTCCAGATAGCCGCGGTCCAGCAGCCCCTGCCGCAGCGCCTGGACCGCGCTGGAGCGGGCCCGTACGACGTCGCGGGCCCCGGGGCTGGAGACGAGGTCGAGGTAGCGGCGCCGGACCCGGGCCTCGGGGTCGGCGAGGCCCTTGCGCTTGTCGGGCAGGGGGCGCAGGCACTTGCCGGTGAGCTGCCAGGATTCGATCACGAGGGAGAGCTCGCCGCTCCTGCTGGCGCCGACCTCCCCGGTGGCGACCACGTGGTCGCCGAAGTCGACCTGGGAGGTGAAGGTGTCCAGCACCTCCCGGCCGGCCTCGTCGCGGGTGAGCATCAGCTGTACGTCCCCGGACCAGTCGCGCAGGACGGCGAAGACGACGCCGCCGAGGTCCCGTACGAGCATCACGCGTCCGGCGAGGGTGACCGGTTCGCCGGTGCGGGTGCCGGGCGGGTATCCGGGGTGGGCGGCCTTGAGCTCGGCGACGGTGTGGGTGCGCGCGCGGATGACCACCGGGTAGGGGTCGGTGCCCGCGGCCCGGATGCGCTCCAGCTTGTCGTGGCGGACCCGGACCTGTTCGGGCAGCCGCTCGGCCGGGGCGGCCCCGGCGTCCTCGCCCACGGCGTCCAGGTTCATGGAGGCGATGGACGGCAGGCCCTCGGTGCTGGCGGGGTTGGTGAGGCCCTTGGGGTGTCCGTTGCCCCACAGGGTGCGCAGGCTGGGTACGGAGACGAATCCCTCGGCGATGCCGGAGGCGAGGCTGACCCGGGCGAGCGAGCCGGCGTCCTGATAGCAGAGGAACCGCGGGTACCACTCGGGGCCGTACTTGACGTTCGAGCGGTACAGGGCCTCCAGCTGCCACCAGCGGGAGAAGAACAGCAGCAGCTTGCGCCACAGCCTGAGGACCGGGCCCGCGCCGATCCGGCCGCCCTCCTCGAAGGCCGAGCGGAAGACGGCGAAGTTCAGCGAGATCCGGCGTACGCCCAGGGCGGGGGCGGCCGCGCAGAGCTGGGCGACCATGAACTCCATGACCCCGTTGGGGGCGGAGCGGTCGCGGCGCATGAGGTCGAGGGAGATGCCGTCCTTGCCCCAGGGGACGAAGGACAGCAGGGCGATCAGCTCGCCCTGCGCGTCGAACGCCTCGACGAGGAGGCAGTCGCCGTCGGCGGCGTCGCCGAGCCGGTCCAGGGCCATGGAGAAGCCGCGCTCGGTCTCGGTGTCGCGCCAGGTGTCGGCCCGGTCCACGATCATCTGCATCTCGTCCTCGGAGAGGGCGCGGTGACGGCGGATGACGGTGGTGGCGCCGGTGCGCCGGACCCGGTTGACGGCCTGGCGGGTGACCCGCATGTCGCGGCCGTCGAGGTCGAAGTGGGCGACCTGCAGGATCGCCTCGTCGCCGAGCTGGAGGGCGCCGAGGCCGGAGCGGGCGTACGCGGTGGCCCCGTCCTCGGAGGCGCCCATGACGGCGGGCTGCCAGCCGTGGCGGCGGGCGACGTCGAGCCAGGCGTCGATGGCGGGGGTCCAGGCGGCGGGATCACCCACCGGGTCCCCGCTGGCGAGGCAGACGCCGGCTTCGACGCGGTAGGTGACGGCCGCCTTGCCGTTGGGGGCGAAGACGACGGCCTTGTCGCGGCGGGTGGCGAAGTAGCCCAGGGAGTCGGCCCGCCCGTACGCGCCGAGGAGCGCGCGGATGCGGGGCTCCTCGTCCCCGTGCAGGGCGGCGGTGAGGCGCTGGGAGCGGAAGAGGGTGGTGGCGGCGTTCAGCAGGGCGAGGGCGCCGAAGAGGCCGAGGAGGAAGTAGACCGGGCGGGGCGGGCGCCCGTCGAACTGGCGGGCGGAGAAGAGGCCGCCGAAGACCTGTTTGGCGGCCCAGTCCAGCCACTGGCCCTTGGGCAGGGTGCCGGGGAACAGGGCGACGAGGCCCCAGCCGACGAGGACGGCCGCGAGCAGTCCGAGCCCGAGCACGATCATGGCTCGCCACAGGGCGCCGGGCCGGACGGCGGCGTAGAACTCCCGGCGGGCGGCGATGAGCAGCACCAGGCCCGCGACGGCGATGGCCATGGACGGCACGCCGATCCAGTAGTCCCCGTCGGCCATGGCCACCACGTCGGCGAGGATCAGCAGGGCCAGATAGGTGACGACGATCCACCAGGCGACCTTCTTGCGGGTCCCGAGGGCCGCGGCGAGGAGGAAGAGGAAGACGGCGTACGCGAGGTTCGCGCTGACCGGGACGACGATGAGGTCGAGGAAGCGCACGACGTGCCGCAGCAGCCGCCGCAGCGTCGGGGAGAGCGCCAGCAGAGCGCACAGCAGGCCGAGCGTTCCGAAGAACGCGCCGAATCCGTCCGGCACCCGGTTCAGGAAGCGGTTCCGGGTCCCGCGCGTCTCCTCCACGGTGGCACTCATGGTTCGCACTGTAGGGAGGGCGGCGCCGGTCCGCGCGGCGAGCCCGATAGCCTCGGAACGTGACGGAGCACGTGAACACGGGATTCGAACGCGGAACCGACGGGCCGAAGGTGATCCTGGCCGGGGTCGACGGCTCGGAGTCCTCGCTGCGGGCCGCGGCGTACGCGGCCGGGCTGGCCCGGCGGCAGAACGCCCTGCTGGCGCTGGTGTACGTCCAGCCGGTGATGCCGGCCGGGGCCTCGCTGGGCGCACCGGTGGCGGGCGCGACCGGGGAGATCGCGGAAGGGCTGGTGGCCGAGATCCGGGGCGCGGCGGAGCGCCTCAAGGGCGTCTACGACGTGCGCTGGGAGTTCCACACGTTCCACGGGGACCCGTACGCGGGCCTGGTGAGCGCGGCGGAGGAACTGACGGCGGACGCGGTGGTGGTCGGCGCCTCGGAACAGGCCGGCCACCGCTTCGCGGGCTCGGTCGCGATCCGCCTGGTCAGGGCGGGCCGCTGGCCGGTGACGGTCGTCCCGTAGCGCGCGTCCGCCGGAGCCCCCGCGCCCCGGGGGCGGGGCGGCGTACGGCGGGGGCGGTGGCCGGCCGCTCGCGGCGGACCGGCGGGCGGGCGGGGCCGGCGGCTATCGGCCCGCCTTCAGCCCGTCCTTGGCGGCGCCGCGGCTGAGCACGGCCTCGGTGATGTCGTCCCGGGCGTCCTCGTAGTCGCTCCGGCCGGGGTGCGCGGCCAGGCTCCGGGGAAGGTGGATGACCTTGCCTGCGCGCAGGTCCATCATCTGCGGCACGAACTCGGCTCCGGTGACCTGCCAGCGCTGTCCCGGAGCGGCCGGCGGGGCGAAGGTGAAGCGGCCGATCGAGCCGTAGTTGCCGCGCAGGTCGCGGGCTCCCGAGTGGTTGAACATCTCGCCGGCGACCTGGTCGCCCATGCCGTAGACGATCCAGGTCCCGTTGACCTTCTCGTAGGGCTGCGGGACGTGCGCGTGCGTGCCGAGGATCATGTCGATGTCCGGGCGTCCGCCGGTCTGCGAGCCGGTCAGCGCCCTGCCGAGCGAGAGCTGCTTCTCGTCCGGTTCGGTCTCCCACTCGGTGCCCCAGTGCAGGCTGACCAGGACCACGTCGGCGCCCGCCGTCCGGGCGGCCCGCGCGTCGGCGACGATCTTGTCCTGGTCCATCAGGTTGACCGCCCAGGGCCGGCCCTCGGGCATCGGGTAGCCGTTGGTGTCATAGGTGTACGCGAGGTGGGCGACCTTGGCGGAGCCCGCCCGGTACACCTTCGGCGTGGCCGCCTCGGACGCCGTCCGGGCCGATCCCGCGTGCCCCAGGCCCACCGTGTCGAACCGGTCCAGGGTGCGGCGCAGCCCTTCTGCGCCGTCGTCCAGGGTGTGGTTCGACGCGGTGGAGCAGCCGTCGTACCCGGCGTCCTTCAGCGCGTCGGCGACCGACGGAGGGGAGACGAAGGCCGGGTAGCCGCTGAAGGGGCCGCCCTCCTCTCCGTAGATCGTCTCCATGTGGCACAGGGCCAGGTCGGCCGCCGAGACCAGTGGTTTGACCTCGGAGAACATCGGCCTGAAGTCGTATCCGTCGCCGTCCGCGTCGTTCGCCGCCTGCCGGATGACCGAGGTGTGCGGCAGTACGTCGCCGCTCGCGACGAGGGTGAAGCCCCGGGCGGCGGGGGACCCGGCGGCGCTGGAGCCCGTCGGGCCGGGGGAATCCGCGAGGCGGGCGGGTGCGGACCCCCCTGCGGCCGAGCAGCCGGCGACGGCCGCCAGGAGGAGGGCCGACAGGAGGGCGACGGTGTGCCGGGTGCGCGTGGTCATCAAGATCCCCGCTCTCATTAATACGACTATCCGATCACCTGCAATCCACAGAAAGAGACGACTCAAGTCAAGGAACGGATCCGTCCGCATGCCCGCACCCACTCCAATGGCGGCGGGGTCCGCTCGGCTCGGCTGCCGTTCGCCGCGCCGTTCGACCGTTCAGCGCCCCGCGCGGCCGCCCACCGGATCTGTCGGGTGGTTGGGCGCACCACCGCTACCGGACGGTTCCCGGTCGGCCCGGTGCAGGTCAGGGTGGATGCAACGGCTCTCAGCCCGTCCCCCGAGCCCCTGGAAGGAGTCCCTCGTGCCGCTCTCCCCCACCCTCCGGCGCACCCACCCCGAAGCGCTGGCCGAACTCCAGCGCGACCACGGGCGGGCCCTGTTCGGTTTCCTGCTCGGCCTCACCGCCGGGGACGCCCAGCGCGCCGAGGACCTCGTACAGGAGACGCTCGTACGGGTCTGGCAGCATCCGGAGGCATTCGCGAGCGGGCACGATTCGATGCGGCCCTGGCTGTTCACCGTGGCCCGGCGGCTCGCGATCGACGCCCGGCGGGCCCGCATGTCGCGGCCCCAGGAGGTGGACGCCGAGGACCTGGAGCAGGCACCCGCCCCCGAGGACGCGGTGGCCGGCTCGGTCACGGCGATCGACGTGCGCCGCGCCGTGGGCTCCCTCGGACCGGAGCACCGCGCGGTGCTGATGCAGGTGTACTTCCGCGACCGCTCGGTCGCCGAGGCCGCCGCGGAACTGGGCATCCCCGCGGGCACCGTCAAGTCCCGTACGCACTACGCCCTCCGGGCCCTCCGCAAAGACCTCCAGGGGTACGGGTACGGCCTCGGGGCCTGAGCCGGCGACACCCGGGGAAGGAACCGGAAACGCCCCGAAATCCGACCGGACCGGACATGAAACGCATCGAATTCGGCATCAGACCGTGCAAGTTGAGTAAACATCCCCCGCTCCGCGAGCCGCTCGGGGAAGGCTCGGGGCTGACGACGGGACGCTCGACGCGCGGGAGAAGGTGGAACGGTGCAGCCCGAGGGTACGAACGGCACCAGTGACGGCGGGCTAGCGGTGCCCATGGCTTGGCTCTACGCCGAGTACATCGCGGACGAACTGCTGCGCACGGGCCGGCTGATCCCGGTCAGCACCCTGGAGTTCCGGGCCGGGCGGGACACGCTCGCGCTGACGATCTACCTCTCGGACGCGGCCGGCGAGCTCTCCGGGATCCGCGTCGTCTCGCAGCTCGACGAGTGGATGTCACTGACGGCGTACGGGCACCCCTGGCGCGACTGGGTCCACACCAGGTTCCTCACCCTGGGCGAGGAGGCCCGCGAACGCGGCCGCGGCGAGGACCCGGACCTGGAGCTGGCCCGGGCGGCATGGCACTGGCTGGACCGCACCGAGCTGTTCGCCACCAACCTCGACCCCGGCAGGCCCGGCCCGGCGGACATCGCACCGGGACTGGACGAGAACGCGCGCGTGTGGACGCCGGCCTGGCAACTCGGCCTGCCGCTTGGCCACTTGGCCATGCACCTCTTCTGACCACCGGCAGCCCCGGACCGAACCGGGCAGACCCGGGCAGACCCGTTCACGACACCCCCTAGGCGGATCGGCGGCGCGGGAGCGGGGCTTGTGCCGGGTCCGTCACCAGCCCGGTGAAATCGGCCTCGTTGCGCTCGGCCCGGGTGACGTACCAGCGGGCGATGAGCCACATCGCCGGATACACCAGCAGGCCGAGCGCCGCCCAGACCAGCGGCCCGGAGGTGGCGCGCGGCAGGAGGAACGCCAGCGGAAGCGTCCCCACCAGCAGCGTCAGCGCCGCGAGCGCCGCCAGCCCGGCACGCAACTGGCTGCGCATCAGGGCCCGTACGTAGGTGGCGCCGAGGGTGGTCTGCTCGGAGATCTCGGAGCGGGCCGGGGTGTGCGCGGGCGCCCGGCGCCCGGTCCCCCGCGGCACTCCGGTGACGATCTCGCGCCGGGGCGGCGGCTGCTCCTCGGCCACGGTGGTGGAGTGTACGCAGCGCCCGGCTATTTGAGGAGGCGCGAGAGCCGCCGGTCCGCGAGGGGCTTCCCGCCGGTCTGGCAGGTGGGGCAGTACTCGAGCGAGGAGTCCGCGAACGACACCGAGCGGACGGTGTCCCCGCACACCGGGCAGGGCTCCCCGGCCCGCCCGTGCACCCGCAGCCCGCTCTTCTTCTCGGCCTTGAGGTTCCCCGCCGCCACCCCGTGCGCCCGTTCCACGGCCTCGCGCAGGGTGTCCTCGACGGCCTTGTGGAGCCGGCCGGCCTGCTCCGCGTCGAAGGACGCGGCCAGTTTGAACGGGGAGACCCGGGCCCGGTGCAGGATCTCGTCGCTGTAGGCGTTCCCGATGCCCGCGATGACGCTCTGGTCCCGCAGGACGCCCTTGATCTGGCGCCGTTCCCCGGAGAGCAGCGCCGTGAAGGTCCGCCGGTCGAAGGCCGGGGCGAGCGGGTCGGGGCCGAGCCGGGCGATGCCGGGCACCTCCTGGGGGTCGCGCACGACGTACACCGCCAGGCGCTTCTGGGTGCCGGCCTCGGTGAGGTCGAAGGCTCCGCCGCCCTCCAGGACGACGCGCAGCGCGAGCGGCCCCTTCCCGGGGCGCGGCGGCCCCGCGGGCGGGGTGTCATGCCAGCGCAGCCAGCCGGCCCGTGCCAGGTGGGTGACGAGGTACAGCCCGCCGATCGGCACGGCCAGGAACTTGCCGTACCGGGCGGTGGCGCCCGCCGTCCCGCCCTCCAGGGCGGTGAGCGGCGGGTCGTACGTCTTGAGCACGTTCACGGCCAGCGGGAGGACGCGCTCGACCACCCGCCCGGTGAGGCGGGCGTCGAGGAACTCCCGCAGGGCCTCGACCTCAGGCAGCTCCGGCATGCCTCCAGACTGCCGTCGGCCCGGCCGAAGCGCGAGCGGGACACCGACCCGGCCGATGCGCGGGCGGGACACGGTCCGGTGGTGCCGGGGCGGTCGTGGATCCGGTCGGCCACCTCACATGACGAACTCGCACCACACGCACTTCCCGCTCCCCCGCGACTCCACCCCCCACACGTCCGCCAGCCGGTCCACCAGCATCAGCCCCCGCCCCGACACCCCGGCCTCTCCCGCCTCGCGCCGCCGCGGCAGCGCGCTGGAGCGGTCCTCCACCTCCACCCGCAGCCGGCGCTGCGGGCCGTGCAGGACGCGCAGGGTCACGATCGCCGGGCCGTCCGTGTGCATCAGGGCGTTCACGATCAGCTCGTCCGCGACGAGTTCGATCTCGTCGGCCCGTTCCCGCGCGCCCCACGCCCGCACCGCCGCCCCGATCATGTGCCGGGCCGCCACCAGCGCCTCCGGGTCCCCCGGGGCCACGTGCTGCTGGAGGCGGCCGCCGCCCTGCGGGGTGTCCGCGATGTCGCGGCGCAGCAGCAGGAGGGCCATGTCGTCGGCCCCGCCGCGCTCGTCGACGACCCCGCACAGCAGGTCCGCCAGGAGCCGCAGGTCGGCGGGGCCGCTGCGGATGAGCGACGCGAGCAGCCGGATTCCGTCGTCGAGGTCCGCGCCGGGTTGTTCCACCAGGCCGTCCGTGCACAGCAGGAGCGTTTCTCCCGGTTCGAGTTCCACCGTGGTCACCGGGTACTCCAGCCGGCCGAACTCCGCCGAGAGGCCGAGCGGCATCCCGCCGGCCACCCGGACCCTGCGGCAGTCCCCGTCCCGGGTGCGCAGCAGCGGGTCGATGTGCCCGGCGCGGACCGTCTGGAGGACGCCCGTGGCGAGGTCGGCCTCCACGTAGGTACAGGTGGCGAAGCGCTCGGTGTCGAGTTCGTGCAGGAAGACCGAGGCCCGGGCCATCACGGTGGCCGGGGCGTGGCCCTCGGCGGCGTAGGCCCGCAGGACGATCCGCAGCTGGCCCATCACCGCCGCCGCGTGGGTGTCGTGGCCCTGGACGTCGCCGATGACCGCCCCGACGCGGCCGCCGGGCAGCTGGATGACGTCGTACCAGTCGCCGCCGATGTCCTGGCCCATCCGGGCGGAGCGGTAGCGGACCTCGATCTCGGCGCCGGGGACGGACGGGATGCGGCGGGGCAGCATGGCCTGCTGCAGGCCCTCCGCCAGGTCGTGTTCCTGTTCCAGCAGCATGGCCCGCTGGAGGCTCTGCGCGATGCTGCTGCCCAGCGCGACGAGGAGGTTCCGCTCGTCCTGGGTGAAGCCGTCCTTGTCCTGGTAGAGCAGGCCGATGGCGCCGATCGGACGCGCCTGGGCGATCAGCGGGAGGTAGGCGGCCGCCGAGATCCGCATGTACGAGATCTTCGCCCAGAGGTCGGGGAACCCCTCGGCGAACTCCTCGGCGGAGTCGAAGAAGAGGGGCTGGAGCGAGCGGACGACCTCGCTCATCGGGTACTGCTCGTCGATGCGGGTGTAGCGGGTGCCGGGCACGAAGCTACCGTCCGGTCCTTCGGCCACCAGATGGATCCGGCCGGCTTCGACGAGGCCCATCACCATGCCCATCGAACCGAGGCGTTCCAGGCCGTGGGCGTCGCCGAGCGCGTCGATGACGTCCTTGACCGTCCGGGCGTGGGCGAGGGCGGCGGTGGTGCTCTCGACCACGGACGTCTGTCTGCGCCGCTCCTCGTCGAGCCCGAGGCGCTCGGCCGAGTGGCTGAGCTCCTCGGTGGCGTCGCGCACGATGCCGATGATCCGGTGCGGGCGCCCGTCGGGGCCGCGCAGGACGCGGCCCTGGGTGTGTGTCCAGCGCAGGGTTCCGTCGCGGCAGCGGATGCGGAAGTAGGCGCCGTAGTTCTCGACCTCGCTCTTGAGGACGCCGGAGACGAGCGCGTCGAGCCGGGTCGCCTCGGCGGGCGGAACGCGCGAGGACAGCGACTCGGGCCGGCCGTCGTACTCGCCCGGGGCCGTGTCGAAGACGTCGAGGGCGGCTTCGTCGAGGTGCATGAGACCTGCGACCAGGTCCCAGTCGAAGCTGCCCATGCGGTTCAGCTGGAGCGACCGGTCCGGGTGTGCGGGCCAGTCGTCCGGCAGCGATACGGTGGTCGGCACCGGTCCACCATGACACACGGGCCGGTCAGGCGCTCTCCAACGAGAAGTCGGGATCCGGGGGCGATTGCCGCTCGTCCGGGACGCCGTACGGGTCGGCCGGGTCCGCGTACGGATCGGCGTACGGGTCCGGCGGACCGGACGGTTCGGCGTACGGATCGGACGGGTCTGACGGGTCGGACGGGGCCGCGTACGGGTCGTTCGGGTCGGCGTACGGGTCGTTCGGCGTGGCCGGGCCGTCGGGCTCCAGCGGCGGCTGCGCCGGGGCCTGCGACGGCGGGCGCTGCGGTGGGGCGGCCGGGTTCGACGGCAGCTTCGGGTTCGGGTTCGCGTGGGGGTCCGCGTCCGGGTTAGGGCTCGTCTCCCGGTTCGGCGGGCAGTCGGTCGCCCCGGGCGTCGGCGCACCCGGCGCGGCGGGGCCGTCGGGCGCGTCGGGCGGGGGCGCGGCGGCGTCGGGCGCGGTGGGAGCCGGGGTGGGGGGCGCGGTGCGGGCCAGGCTGTTCGTGACGGGGCTGGGGCAGGGGTCGCCCGGCCCGGTCGGGGTGGCGGGCCCGTCGGGGATGCCGTCGGCGGGGTCGTAGGGGGGTGGCGTCCGGGGCGTCCGGTCCTGGGCGCCGTCGTCGCCGGACTTGCGCTCGATCCAGGTGTTGTCGGCGACGTTGACGATCACTAGGTTGTTGATCACCTGGATGGTGGGTTCGATGACGACGACCTGGTTCGGCTGGTAGCCGTCCCACTGGTCGCCCTTGTGCACCGGGGATCCCTTGGCGGCTCGGGGGGCGAGCAGCGGGTTCCCGCAGGCGCAGCGGACGCGGGGCATGCCGTGGTCGTCGACGAGCACGGCGGAGCCGGCCTGGAGCACGGACTGGAAGGCGTCGGCGCGGCCTCCGCGGAAGCCGTGGCTGGTGACCCGGGTGTCGGCGCGGAGCACGACGGGCGTGAGGCCGCGCAGGAAGTCGGGGATCCCCGCCTGTTCGACGCCGGAGACCTCGGCGAAGGCGCGGGCCCTGGCGTTGTCGGCGGTGAGGAAGGTGACCTGCTGTTCCACGTCGCAGCTGCCGAGGCGCTGCGTTCCGCCGTACAGGCCGGGGGTGGCCGCGTTGACGGTGCGGATGCCCCGGCCGGTCGGGTTGGGCAGCGGGGGCTGGACGGGGGCGGACTCGCGGGTGGCGGAGGAGGCGGTGAACGGGTCGGAGCCCGCCGCGCCGACGGGCTGGAGGTGGAGCTCCTGACTCTCGGCGCCTGCCCTGCCCACGGGCTCCCCGGAACCGCCGCAGGCGGCGGCGAACAGTCCGAGGACCGCGAAGAGGGCGGCGCCCGCGGGCGCGTGACGGCGTGGCGCCTGACGAGGTGTCGGAGGTTTCGGTGCGTGCACGTGCGTCTCCCTTTTCGCCCCGGTTGCTGCCTCTTGTCTGCCGCATCAGCGGGAGTGCCGCAACCGGAGCGGCGCGGTCGGCGACCGGCCGGAGTACGAGCGGCGCACGGAAGGACCACCGGGCCGGGGCTCCTGGCGCGGGACCACCCGCCTCCTTCACCCTTCTCGAACCTTCTTGAACATGTTCAAGGAACCTCGTACGCTGACGACTGTGAGTTGAACGCGTTCAAGGTGTTCGGCCGCGCCTCGGGGGGATTCCGCCGTGACCGTACTGGTGAACCTCATCGTCACCCTGGGCATGCTCCACGTCGTTCCCGCCGGCCTCCGGCTGATCGACCCCGCCGGGCTCCGCCGGACCGCCCGCCTCTGGCCGCTGCTCGCCGCTCCCGGCGCCCTGTGCCTGTGGCTGCCCCGCGGCGCGCCCGCCGCCGTTCTCGCCGCGCTCTACGCGGCGGCCACCGTCGCCCTGGCGGCGCGGATACCGGCCCGGCTGCCGCGGGACCGTCCACTCGCCCCGGCCGACGTCGCCGTGGCCACCGCCCTCGCGTCGCCCGCCATCGCCGCGACCGCGCTGGTCGCCGAGCGCGCGGGGTACCGGCTGTTCGGCTTCGGCCTCGACGTCCTGGCCCTGACCGTGCCGCATTTCCATTTCGCCGGGTTCACGGCCGCGCTCGTCGCCGGGCTGGTCTGCCGGACCCTGCGCACCGGTCCGGCGGCGGGCCTCGCACGCTGGGCCGCGTACAGCGTCCCGGCGGGCACCCTGCTCGTGCTCGCGGGCTACTTCGCCGATGACTGGGCCGAGCTCGCCGGAGCGGTGGTACTGACCGGCGGAATGTGGGCCGTGGCCCTGCTCACCTGGCGGGAGATCCGTCCCGGAGGCCGCGACCGGACCACGCGGACCCTGCTCGCCGCCTCGTCGGCGGTCCTGGTGGCGACCATGCTGCTCGCCCTGTGGTGGGCCGTGGGCGAAGCGACCGGCCTCCCCCACCCCACGCTGACCTGGATGGCCGCGACCCACGGCCTCGGAAACGCCCTCGGATTCGCCCTGTGCTCGGTGCTGGCCTGGCGCCGACTGACCGCAGACCGACAGGAGATGACCCCATGACCCGCCTCATCAGCGCCGGCCGGGACACCGTCAACTACCCCGACCGGGGCGCCACGGCCCGGCAGCCACTGCCCGACGGCTACCACCACCTGCGCCACCGCACCCGGGTCGGTCACGGACAGGCCGCCTTCGAGACGGCCGGGACCGCGGTGACCACCTTCCTCGCGCACCGGTCCGCGGGGATGCGGGTGCGGTCCGACGCGGCCGACGCGCGCCCCGGGGCCCGTGTCGAGGTCGGGATCGGTTTCGGTCCCCTGCGGATCACGGCTCCGTGCCGGGTGATCTGGACGGCGTACGAGCCCACGCGGGTCGGATTCGCCTACGGCACCCTGGACGGCCACCCCGAGTGCGGGGAGGAGTCCTTCGTCGTGGAGCGGGACTCCGAAGGCGGGGTCTGGTTCACGGTGACGGCCTTCAGCCGGCCGGGGCGCTGGTACACCCGCCTCGCCGGCCCGGTGGTCCCCTTCCTGCAGCTGCGCTACGCCCGCCGGCTCGGCCGGCACGTCCGCGCGCTGGCCGCAGCCGCCTGACCGGGCCGATACTGGAGGTGATGGACTGGTTCACCGCGCCCGGATACTGGCTGGCCCGGCTGGTCTTCCAACGGGCCCTGGCCTGCGTCTACCTCTTCGCCTTCGTCGGGGCCGCCCTGCAGTTCCGGGCCCTGATCGGGGCCCGGGGCATGCTGCCCGTTCCGCGCCATGTGCGGGACGTGCCCTTCCGGCGCGCCCCCAGCCTGTTCCAACTCCGCTATTCCGACCGGCTCTTCGCCTGCTGCGCCTGGACGGGGGCCGCCCTCGCGGCGGCGCTGGCCGCGGGCGCCGGGGACCGGGTCCCGCTGGGTGCGGCCATGGGGATGTGGGCGCTGCTGTGGGCGCTGTACCTGTCGATCGTGAACGTGGGGCAGACCTGGTACTCCTTCGGCTGGGAGTCGCTGCTGCTGGAGGCGGGCTTCCTCGCCGTCTTCCTCGGCAACGCGCGGACCGGGCCGCCGGTGCTGGTCCTGTGGCTGCTGCGGTGGGTGCTCTTCCGGGTGGAGTTCGGAGCCGGCCTGATCAAGATGCGCGGCGATCCCTGCTGGCGCCGGCTGACCTGCCTGTACTTCCACCACGAGACGCAGCCGATGCCGGGGCCGCTGAGCTGGTTCTTCCACCACCTGCCCAAACCGCTGCACCGGGTGGAGTGCGCGGCCAACCACGTGACCCAACTGGCGCTGCCGGTCCTGCTGTTCACCCCGCAGCCGGTGGCGTCGTACGCCGCCGGGGCGGTGATCGCCACGCAGCTGTGGCTGGTCCTGTCGGGGAACTTCGCCTGGCTGAACTGGCTGACGATCACGCTCGCCCTGTCGGCCGTGGACTTCGCCGGCCTGGCGGGCGCGCCGCCGGCCGCCGCCTCGCGGCCGGCTCCGGTGTGGTTCGCGGTCCTGGTCTGCACGGTGACCGCGCTGGTGCTGGTGCTCAGCCGGCGTCCGGTGCTCAACATGGTCTCGCGCCGCCAGGTGATGAACCGCTCCTTCGACCCGCTGCACCTCGTGAACGCCTACGGGGCGTTCGGCTCGGTGGGCCGTGTCCGGGAGGAGGTGGTGGTGGAGGGCACCGCGGACCGGGTGCCGCGTCCCGAGGGGGCCTGGCGGGAGTACGGCTTCAAGGGCAAACCGGGCCGTCCGCGCAGGCTGCCGCGCCAGTTCGCCCCGTACCACCTGCGCCTGGACTGGCTGATGTGGTTCGCGGCGCTCTCCCCCGGATACGCCCGGGACTGGTTCGGGCCGTTCACGGAACGGCTGCTGGCGGGCGACCGGGACACGCTGCGGCTGCTGGGCCACAATCCCTTCCCGGACGCCCCGCCCGTGTACGTGCGGGCCCTGCTGTACCGCTACCGGTTCACCACCTGGCGCGAGCTCCGCGAGACGGGGGCCTGGTGGCACCGGACGCTGGTACGCGAGTACCTGCCGCCGACCCGCCTGGCCGACGCCGCCGCCTCAGAGCCCGAGTAGCGCGGCCTCCCGGGCCGCGTCGATGCCCGGGGCCGGCCGGTCGGGGCGCTGCGGCGGCGTCCCGCCGATCTCCCCGAGCCAGGCCCAGGTGTCGGTGACGGTCTCCTCGACCGGGCGGCACGTGAGGCCCGCCGCGAGGGCCTTGGCGACGCTGCCGCCGTGCATGAAGTCGTGGCCCTCCCCCGCCGGCGCCCAGACGGGGAGGTCGGTCCAGGGCTGCACCCCGGCCTCCTGTATGCGGTCCGGATCGGTCCAGCGCAGGTCGGCGCGGCCGCCGGTGGTGGCCGCGCACGCGTCGAGGAGGCTGCCCATCGTGGCGTGCCCGACCGGCGAGACCAGGTTGTACGCGCCGGAGCGGCCGGCCACCGAGGCGTCCAGGGTCCAGCGCGCCAGGTCGCGTACGTCGATGTACTGGATCGGCAGCTCGCGCGGACCGGGGGCGAGCACCGGCCCGCCGCGCGCGGTGCGGTTCAGCCACCAGGGCAGCCGGCCGACGTTCTCGTACGGGCCGAGGATCAGCCCGGCGCGCACCAGGAGGGCCCGGTCGCCGAAGGCGTCGAGGGCGGCCAGCTCGGCGCCCCGCTTGTCCTCGGCGTAGGTGGTGGCGTCCGCGTCGGGCGAACCGGCCACCAGCGGGCCGTCCTCGTCGAGCCCGGCCGGGGCCGGGTAGGCGTACACGGAGCGGCTCGATATGTAGGAGTACCGTCCGACCCGGTCGCGCAGCAGGGCCGCGCTGTCGCGGACCGCGGTGGGCGCGCCGCCCCAGGTGTCGACGACGAGGTCCCACTCCCCCTCGGCCAGCGCGTCCAGGCCGCCGGGGGCGGTGCGGTCACCGTGCACCGCGGTGGCGCCGCCCGGGGGCGCGTGGTGCCCGCGGTGGAAGACGGTCACCTCCCAGCCCCGGTTCAGGGCGTCCTCGGTGATCGCACGTCCGACGAACTCGGTCCCACCCAGCATCAGCAGTTTCATGGGCCCAGCGTGCCCGGTCCTCCCGACGCGGCGGAAGCGGTGATCGCTGTCAGCGATGACGCTCCCGGCGTACGCGGAACGGGAACTCCCGGGCACCGCCGAGCGGTCGGCGGCGCTCCGCGCGGATCCGGACAAGGCGGCGCCCCCGGCGCGGGTTCGCGCGGGGGGCGTTCGCTGTGGCTTCGCTCCGGACTAGTCGATGCCGCGCAGGATGTGCGACTCCGCCGGGTCGTCCTCGTAGCCCGCCAGTCGGATCGGGGCCGACAGGGCCCAGACTTCGAGGCTGCCGAGCTCGTCGGTGCGGGTGCTGGCCCGCCATCCCGTTCGCTCCAGGACCATCGGTTCGGGTTGCGTCGTCTCTGTCACCGCGCACTCCTTTGTGTCGCGTAACCCGGCAGGCGGGACCGCGCGCCGGGCAAGGGATAAAGGGCTTCCGGACGCGGTGGCGCCTTGGTGGAGCGCGGCCCGGGTGGGGGCCGACTTGATGCCCCTCAGAGTACACATATGAGCGGACCCCCGCTCGATGGAAAGGCAAAATCCGTTCCTTCCTCTGGATTTCGTCCCGAGTTCGTGAAGTCGTGAGCCGATCGGCCCAGTGCCGGTCACTCGCCGGACCACGACGGGCGCCGCTCGGTCCCGTGCGGGTGGTGCGCTCGACGCCGGATTCCCGCGGAGCGACGGAGTGGGGACGGCGGCCGGGTCCGGGGTGCCGGAGTTCCAACTGCCGTACGTCACCGCCGTGCAGGAGCTGAAAGATCTCCTCCACGCCTGCCGCGGCGGGGACCCGGCTCGTCAGGTCGAGCATGCGCTCCGCACGCCGGGGCCGCTGCGCGGACCGCGCCCGTTCGGGGAAGAACTCCAGATCGCAGGCCCTGTTCATGGTCTGGACCTCTTGCTCCGTCCGGGTGAGGCCGCGGCCGGGCGCGCCGCCGGACGCGCACGGACGAACGAATACGCGACCGCCCCCCTCGGCAGGCCGAGGGGGGCGGTCGGGAACGCGCGGGACGGGCCGGGACTACCAGTTCGCGGGCGCGTAGTCCTTCAGGAAGACGCCGAACAGGTCCTCGCCGAGCTCGCCGCGGACGATCGGGTCGTAGACCCGGGCCGCGCCGTCGACCAGGTCGAGCGGGGCGTGGAAGCCCTCCTCCGCCAGCCGGATCTTGTCGGGGTGCGGGCGCTCGTCGGTGATCCAGCCGGTGTCGACGGCGGTCATCAGGATCTGGTCCTTCTGGAACATCTCCTGGGCGCTGGTGCGCGTCAGCATGTTGAGCGCGGCCTTGGCCATGTTGGTGTGGGGGTGGCCGGCGCCCTTGTAGCCGCGGCTGAAGACGCCCTCCATCGCGGACACGTTGACCACGTACCGGCGGCCGGCCTCGGCCGCGGCCATGGACGGGCGCAGCTTGCTGATCAGGATGAACGGCGCGGTGGAGTTGCACAGCTGCACTTCGAGGAGCTCGATCGGGTCCACCTCGGACACCGTCTGGATCCAGCTGTTCGTGTCGTGCAGGTCCGGGACGAGGCCGCCCGCGTCGATGGCGGTCCCCGCCGCGATCCGCTCCAGGGAGGCGGAACCGGAGACGAGCGCCAGCTCGGTGATGTCCTGGGCGCTGAGCTTCTCCCCCTTGCCGGTGGGCAGGGCCGCCACCCGGTCGACCGTGCCGCTGCCGAAGGTGCCGATGACCTCCGAGGCGGGCAGCTCGCCGGCCGGGAGCGGGGCGCTCTCCGCGGCGACGAGCTCGCTGTAGGCGCCCGGGGAGCGGCGGACGGTCTGCGCGGCGTTGTTGATCAGGATGTCGAGCGGGCCCTCGGCGGCGACCGAGTCGGCGAGCGCGACGACCTGGGCCGGGTCGCGCAGGTCGATGCCGACGATCTTGAGTCGGTGCAGCCACTCGGAGCTGTCGGGCATCGCCTTGAAGCGGCGGACCGCGTCACCCGGGAAGCGCGTGGTGATCGTGGTGTGGGCGCCGTCGCGCAGCAGCCGCAGCGCGATGTACATGCCGATCTTGGCGCGGCCGCCCGTGAGCAGCGCACGGCGGCCGGTCAGGTCGGTGCGGGCGTCGCGGCGGGCGTGGTTGAAGGCGGCGCAGTCCTGGCAGAGCTGGTGGTAGAACGCGTCGACCTCGACGTAGCGGGTCTTGCAGACGTAGCAGGAGCGCGGGCGCTGGAGTATTCCGGCGATCGGACCCTTGGCGGCGGCGGTCAGGGCGTTGCCCTGCGTCTCGTCGTCGATGCGCTCGGCGGAGCCGGTCGCGGTCGCCTCGGTGACGGCCTTGTCGTTGGCGGTCTTGGCGGCGCGGCGGTCCTGGCGGCGGCGCTGCTTGACCGTGCGGTAGAGACCCGCGGTGGCGCGGCGTACGGTGACCGCGTCGGGGTGGTCGACGTCGAGCTTGTCCAGCTCGTCGAGCACGCTGAGGCAAAGGGCCAGCCGCTCGGGGTCGATGCCCGGTCCGTAGGCGTGCCCGTAGTCCTGACTGTCTTCGGTCACCGTCATGGCCGCTGTCGTTCCTTGCTCACTCGTCCGCATCCGCCTGCTGCGGAAGTCCCCAAAAGGGAAACTGTACGGACGCCACGCGCCCGGAGACAAACCCGCTCCCGTGCCCCTCACGCACCGCGAGCGGACTGTCACGGTAGGGAGGGTTTCGTCACACTCCGCTTCCGCGCGCGGACACCTGTTCCCTGCCGCTCGCGGCGGCGGAGGGCCCCCGCGGGGTGTGGGCGTACTCCCGTACTACGCCCGGAGTATGACCCGTGACCCCCTGTGGGGTGAGGAATAGCGCGCCCGGGTCGGGCATTGTGGAGTTCATGAGTGCACTGGCGCTGTCGGTCCTGCTGTGCCTCGTGTCCGCCCTGGCGTACGCGGGCGGCGCGATCGTGCAGGAACGGGTCGCGGCGAGCACGCCCACGGCGGACCACCGCGCGTACGCGCCACTGCACCACGGCGTCTGGTGGATCGCGGTGGGGCTCAACGGCCTCGGCGCACTGCTGCACGTGGTGGCGCTCGCGTACGGGCCGCTGAGCCTGGTCCAGCCGCTCGGCGCACTCACCATCGTCTTCGCCCTGCCCATGGCGGCGGTCTTCGTACGGCGCCGGGCGGGCGCCGCGGCCTGGCGCGGGGCGCTACTGGCCACCGCGGGCCTGGTCGGGCTGCTGGCCCTGACCGGCGGGGACGACAGGTCGGGGCAGTCACTCGCGGGCGGTGAGCGCGGCCTGCTGCTCGCGGTCACCGGGGCCGGGGTGGCCGCGCTGTTCCTGGCGGCGCACCGGATGCGGCGGGCGGTGCTGCGCAGCGTGCTGCTGGCGGCGGCCGCGGGTACGGCCTTCGGCATGGCCTCGGTGTTCACCAAGTCGGTGGCCGAGTCCTTCGCCCCGGGCGCCCTGATCGCGCTGTGGCCGGACCTGACCGCCGTCGCCGTACTGGCGGGCGCCGGGCTGCTGCTGTCGCAGGCCGCCTACCGGGGCGCGGGACTGACCGCGCCGCTGGCCACCGTGACCGTGGTCAACCCGGTGGTCGCGGCGGCAGTCGGCATCTCCCTGTTCGACGAGGGCTTCCGGTACGGGGTGGCGGGCACGGCCGCCGCGATGGCCAGTGCCGCCGTCGCGGCGGCCGGCCTGGTACTGCTCACGGCCGTGCCGCCGCACGTGCGCGGGTCAGATGCGGACCCCGTGACCCCGGAGGTACTTGAGGGGGTCGATGTCGGAGCCGTACCCCTCTCCCGTGCGCATCTCGAAGTGCAGGTGGGGGCCACTGCTGTTGCCGGTCGAACCGGAGCGCCCGATGCGCTGGCCGCCGGACACCTGCTGCCCGTCCTTCACGCCGAGCGCCGACAGGTGGGCGTACTGGGAGTACCGGCCGTCGGTGTGCCGGATGACGACCTGGTAGCCGTAGGCCCCGGCCCAGCCGGCGGAGACGACCTGGCCCGGCCCGACGGACTTGACGGTGGTGCCGGTGGACACCGGGAAGTCGATGCCCGTGTGGTAGCCGCTGGACCAGGAGGACCCCGCGACGCGGTACGCGGTGCCGAGGGCGGCGTCGACGGGCGCGGAGTATCCCCCCGACGCGGGCTGCTGCTGCGCTGACGGCGCTTGCGCCGCCGGCTTCGGGGCGGGCTTAGCGGCCGGCTTCGCGGCCGGTTTCGCCGCCGGCTTCTCCGCGGGTTTCTCGGCCGCCTTGGGCGGCGCCTGCTTCTCGGCCTGCTTCTGCGCCGCCGGTTCCACGGGCTTGACCGGTTCGGCCGTACGCGGCGGCTTCTCCGGGTTCTGCGCGGGCGGCGCGGCCGTGACGCGCAGGGTGAGCCGCTGTCCGGGGAAGATCAGGTCCGGATCGGCACCCACGGTGGCCCGGTTCGTCTCGTACAGCGCCTGCCAGCCGCCTTCGACCTGCTGGCGGGTGGCGATCGCCGAGAGCGAGTCCCCCTGGGCGACGACGTACGGGTTCGGCAGGACCGGAGCTCCGGTCCTGCCGGCCGGGGCGGTCTGCGGCGCGGCGGTCTGCGGCGCGGGCGCCTTCGCCTGCTGTGCCGGCACCTTCACCCCCTGGCCCTGCCCCTGGACCCGGGTGTCCCGCGCGGACGCGGGGGCCTTCGGCGTGACGGCGGGCGCCGGACCGCTGCGGCTGAGTCCGGCCGTCTTGCCGCAGTGGGGCCAGGCCTGCGGGCCCTGCCCCTTGAGCACCTTCTCCGCGACCGCGATCTGCTGGTCCTTGGTGGCCAGGTCGGCGCGGGGGGCGTAGGCGGTGCCGCCGAAGGCCCGCCAGGTGCTCTGGCTGAACTGGAGGCCACCGTAGTAGCCATTGCCCGTGTTGACGGCCCAGTTGTTGGTGGATTCGCAGGTGGCGACCTTGTTCCAGGTGTCCACCGATGCTGCCTGGGCGACTCCGGCGCCGATGAGAGGGAGCGCTATCCCGGCGCCACCGGCGGTGACGGCGAGCGAGGCCCGGTTGATGCTGCTCGGCTGGTACCGGCGGTGCCGGCCCCGTACACCCATGCGAGCCCCCATTGAAGACATCAGGAACCGCACAACCTAACGTCACCGCCCGACTGTGGCAAGAGGCGCAACGGGCCGCTCTCCAGGGGGAATTGACCGGCTCTCACCCGGTAAGTGATCGTCCGGCGGCCGCGTCGATGTAGCGTCGGTGCTCCCCGCACATCGAAGCACGCAGGAGCGCATCATGAGCACCAGCACAGCCCAGATCGGCGTCACCGGCCTCGCGGTCATGGGCAGCAACCTCGCCCGCAACTTCGCCCGCAACGGATTCACCGTCGCCGTCCACAACCGCACCACCGCGAAGACCACGGCGCTCGTGGAGGAGTTCGGCCACGAGGGCTCCTTCGTGGCGGCCACCTCCGCGAAGGAGTTCGTCGACGCGCTGGAGCGCCCCCGTCGCCTCGTCATCATGGTGAAGGCCGGGGAGCCGACGGACGCCGTCATCCGCGAGTTCGCCCCGCTCCTGGAGGAGGGCGACGTCATCATCGACGGCGGCAACGCGCACTTCGAGGACACCCGGCGCCGGGAGAAGGAGCTGCGCGAGCAGGGCATCCACTTCGTGGGCGTGGGCATCTCGGGCGGCGAGGAGGGCGCGCTGCTCGGCCCCAGCATCATGCCGGGCGGCTCGAAGGAGTCGTACGAGTCCCTCGGCCCGCTGCTGGAGAAGATCGCCGCGAAGGCCGCCGACGGCACGCCGTGCACCTCGCACATCGGGCCGGACGGCGCCGGGCACTTCGTGAAGATGGTGCACAACGGCATCGAGTACGCCGACATGCAGCTGATCGCCGAGGCATACCACCTGCTGCGCGAGGTCGCCGGCTACGCCCCCGCGAAGATCGCGGAGACCTTCCGGGAGTGGAACCGGGGACGCCTCGACTCGTATCTGATCGAGATCACGGCGGAGGTGCTCGCGCACACGGACGCCGCGACCGGCCGCCCCTTCGTCGACGTGGTGGCCGACGCCGCCGAGCAGAAGGGCACCGGCCGCTGGACCGTGCAGATCGCCCTGGACCTGGGCGTACCGGTGTCGGGGATCGCGGAGGCGGTCTTCGCCCGCGCCGTCTCGGGCCACGCCGACCTGCGCGAAGCCGCCCGCGGGCTCGGCGGTCCCACCGCCGCCCCGCTCGCGGCGGCGGAGGCCGACGCCTTCGCGGCGCAGGTGGAGGAGGCCCTGTACGCCTCGAAGATCGTCTCGTACACCCAGGGCTTCCACCAGATCCAGGCCGGCAGCACGGAGTACGGCTGGGACGTGGACCCGGGCGCGGTGGCCTCGCTGTGGCGCGGCGGCTGCATCATCCGGGCGGCGTTCCTGGACCGCATCCGCGCCGCCTACGACGCCCGGCCCGAGCTGCCGAGCCTGCTGGCGGACGCGGACTTCGCCGACGAGATCGGGGCGGCCCAGGACGGCTGGCGGTCGGTCATCGTCGCGGCGGTGCGCCAGGGCATCCCGGCGCCGGCCTTCTCGGCGTCACTGGCGTACTACGACGCGCTGCGCGCCGAGCGCCTGCCGGCGGCCCTCACGCAGGGGCAGCGGGACTTCTTCGGGGCGCACACCTACCGGCGCACCGACCGCGAGGGCTCGTTCCACACGCTCTGGAGCGGCGACCGCTCCGAGGTCGGCACGAACTGACGCGGGAATCCGTGCGCGGACCCCGCGGGCCGGCGCGTGCGCGGGCCCGCGGGGGTCCGCGCACCGGCGGACGCGCACCGGCGGACGCGCGCAGGCGCCTGGCTCAGCCCAGGGGTCCGGGCTGCGGGACCGGCGCGGGCCCCGGCGGCGCCGGGATCGGGTCCGGCTCGGGCACGGGGCCGGGTACCGGCGGCGCGGGGCGCGGGACGGGCGCGGGATCCGGGAAGGGGCTGGGTCCAGGGGCGGGATCGGGGCCGGGGCCGGGAACGGGCGGCTGGGTCTGCTCTACGTTTCGCACCATGTGTCCCACCTTCCCCCGAACGCGGCGCGTACGCCCTCCGGCCCCCGGCGTCGACCGCGCCCCCGGTGGCTTCGGGGGGCGCCCGCGTTCGGGGACGGGCGGCGCCTCAGGCGAGCAGGGCCAGCCCGGCCGCGAGTCCCGGAGCCGGGCTGGAGAGCACCGGGACGCGGGTCGCGGCGAGGTCCTCGGCGCCGGCCAGGGAGACCTGGGCCAGCACGATCACGTCCGCGCCGGTCACCTCGCCGGCGGCCGCGGCCACCATCGCGCGGCAGCCGTCCGGGTCGCCCGAGGCGAAGCGGGTCCACGCTCCGGCGACGAGGTGCGTACGGATCGCCGCCGGGCGGCAGCCGGCCCGGGCGGCCTCCTCGGCCAGCAGGGCCGCGGTCGGGGCGAGCGTCGACCGGAGGGACGCGAGCACGGTGATCCGCGCTCCCGCGCGGACCGCCGCGGCCGCCATCGGACGGTCCACCCGCAGCACCGGAGCGCCGAGCGCCGGTGCCAGCGACTCGGCGGTCGCCCCGATCGTCGAGCAGGTGACCAGCACGGGCCCCGGTCCGGCGGCGGCGAGCAGCGCCGCCAGCTCCGCCGCGACCGCGTCCGGGCCCTCGGCACGGGCCCGGTCCAGCAGCTCGGGAACCACCAGGTGCCGCAGGACGGCACCCGGATGGTTCCGGTCGCGCAGCGCGTCGAACACCGGGACGTGCGCGGTCGAGGTGTGCAGCAGGACCAGGCCGGCGGCGCCGCTCACCTCGGGGCGGTGCCGGCCGGCGGCACCCCGGCCGCGGAGCCGAGCGGCAGTCCCGCGTGCCACCCGCCCGCGCGGTCGGTCGGCGTCGTCTCCGGCACGGTGCCCGCCCCCTCAGCCGGCCACGGCGTGCGGGCTGCGCTCCTGGTCCGTGCCCGGCACCGGGGCGGACGGGTCCGCGCCCAGTTCGACGATCCGGTTGCCGCCGTCGACGTGCACGACGCGGGGCTTCAACTCCCGTGCCTGCGCGTCCTCGACCTGCGCGTAGCTGATGAGGATGACGAGGTCCCCGGGGTGCACGAGATGCGCGGCGGCGCCGTTGATCCCGACGACCCCGGACCCGCGCTCGCCTTCGATGACGTAGGTCTCCAGCCGTGCGCCGTTGGTGATGTCCACGATGTGGACCAGCTCACCGGGCAGCAGATCCGCCGCGTCCAGCAGATCGGCGTCGATGGTCACGGAGCCGACGTAGTGCAGGTCGGCCTGGGTGACGGTGGCCCGATGGATCTTGGACTTGAACATGGTACGAAGCATGACGAAACTCCCGAAAGGTCAGCTCCCTGCCCACTCTTCGCAGGTCAAGGGCGGTCCCCGCAGATTACAACCATTCGCCTGTCCGGTCAGCTTTCCCCGGTCTTTCACGCACCGGTACGGCCGGTGCCCAGGGGCCGCTCCGCACTGTGCGGACCCGGTCTACCGCGGACCCCGGGCCGGGCCTCCGGTCGACCCGTGCCCCTCGGCTTCGCGCCGGTCGAGGAGGACCACCGCCACGTCGTCCGCCAGGCGGCTCTGCGTGTGGCGGAGCAATGCCTCGCGCAGGCCGTCCAGGAACGCCCGCCGGGTGTGATCGCGCATGGTCACCATGGCCTCGGGCAGGTCGAAGAAGGTGTTGTCCCGGTCGCGGGCCTCGATGACACCGTCGGTGCACAACAGCAGCCGGTCCCCCGGTGCGAACGGATAGCGGTCCGTGCGTCCGGGAGGGCCGTTGATGAATTCCTCGAGACCGAGCGGCGGCAGGGGGGCGGTGGGCATCAAGGACCGGACCGCGCCGTTGCGCAGAAGCAGCGGCGGCGGATGGCCCCGGTTGATCACCTCGACGTGAGGGCCGTCGGGAATCTGAGCCACGAGCGCGGTGACGAAACCCTCGAGGAGGGCGTCGTTACCGTCGTCCACGCCCACGCCCACGCCCACGCCCACGCCCATGCCCACCCCCACGCCCGCGCCCGCGCCCGCGACGGCGGCGTCCCGCCGCAGGGCCGCTCCGCAGTGGTTGATCACCTCCACCAGGTCGTCCTCGTAGTGCGCGGCCTCCCGGAACGCGCCCAGCACGACCGCGGCGGCCCGTACGGCGGGCAGTCCCTTGCCCCGGACATCCCCGACGATCATCCGGATCCCGTACCGGGTCTGGACCACGTCGTACAGATCGCCGCCGATCTGCGCGCCCGTCTCGGCCGCCAGGTACATGCTGGCCGCCCGTACGGAGCCCAGCCGGTCCGGCACCGGCCGCAGCAGGACCTCCTGGGCGGCCTTGGCGATCCGGCGGACCTGGTTGAGCTCGTTCTCCTGGCGCGTGCGCGCGGCGCGGCTCGTCATGAAGCTCGCCGCCGAGACCAGGAACAGGGCGAGGAAGTTCGTGTAGACCTGCTGACCACCCCAGGCGTGGTTGTGGGTGGCGGTGGTCACGCTCACGGCGACGGCCACCCCCGTCGCCGCGAGCGTGCCCTGGGGGCCCATCGTCACCGCCGCCAGAGCGGGTGTCGCAACCAGCAGGGGGCCGGTGTACACGACGTGCGCCGGCGTGAGCTCGACGAGGAGCACCAGCAGGGCGATCACGAAGGGCACGCACTCCGCCAGTGCGAAAAGGACCTGGTGGTGGCCGCCGGCTCCCGGTCCGGGGGGCGAGCGCACAGGCGCTCTCATGAGTACAGACTGCCTCGCCCCGCCGCATGGCCGCCACCGCAGTGCACCGATCCCCGCGGGTGCCCGGATCGCTGCTGCCGGTCACCCGTCGCTCCCCGCTGCCGATGACCCGTAGAGGTTGGAAAATGAAGTATGAGCGACCTCCTTGGACAGGTCCGGCGTTGGCTGCTCGACTCGACCACGAGCTCTTCCTCTCGCCTCGGGAAGAAGGCGCCTCCCCCCGGGAAGAAGGCGTCACGGCGGCCGCAGCGCCTGTCCTCCCTGCTGAGCGTGCGCAGCGTGGCCGGTGAGGTGTTCCTCCTGCAGCTGGCCGTCGTGGTGCTTCTCGTCACCGCCGCGGTGGTGGCGCTCGTGGTGCAGGCCCGGAGCGCCGCCATGTCGGACGCCCGGAACCGTACGCTCGCCGCCGCCGGAACGTTCGCGGAATCTCCGGGCATCGTCGCGGCCCTGCGCAGCCCCCGCCCGAGCGCGGTGCTGCAGCCGAGCGCCGAGGCGGCCCGGAAGATCGCCGGGGTCGATGGCATCAACGTGTACTCACTCGACGGAGTCACCCTCACCCACAGCGACCCTCGCCAGATCGGGAAGCGCGTCGTCGGCCCCTTCTCCAAGGCGGCGGCCGGCAGGTCCTTCACCGAGACGTTCGAAGGGTCCCTGGGCAAGTCCGTGGTCTCGGTGGTCCCGGTCAAGGACTCCGACGGCCGCGTCATCGCCGTCGTCTCCTCCCCGGTCACGGTCCAGAACGTCCAGAGCATGGTGAACCGGCAGCTGCCGGTCGTCGCCGGCAGCGCCGCCGCGGTGCTCGCCCTGTCCGCCGGCGGCACCGCTCTGGTGAGCCGACGGCTGCTGCGCCGGACCCACGGCCTGGGACCGGCCGAGATGACGAGGATGTACGAGCACCACGACGCGGTGCTGCACGCCGTGCGAGAGGGCGTATTGATCGTCGGCGGCGGCGGGCGGTTGCTGCTGGCCAACGACGAGGCGCGGCGGTTGCTGGATCTGCCGGTGGACGCGGAGGGGCGCCCCGTCACGGACCTGGGTCTGGAGGAGGGGATCGCCGGTCCGATCGCGTCGGGCCGTTCCGCGACCGACGAGCTGCACATGGCAGCCGACCGGCTGCTGGCGGTGAACATCCGGCCCACCGCCCCCTACGGGAAGGCCGGGACCGTCGTCACCCTGCGGGACACCACCGAGCTGCGGGCCCTCTCCGGCAGGGCCGAGGTGGCCCGCGAGCGGCTGAAGCTGCTCTACGACGCGGGGGTGCAGGTCGGAACGACACTGAACGTGGAGCGCACCGCGGAGGAACTGGCGGAGGTGGCGGTCCCGCGGTTCGCCGACGTGGTCACGGTCGACCTGCTGGACCGGGTGCTGCGCGGCGAGGAGCCGCCCGAAGCGGTCACCGAGATGCGCCGCACCGCCGTCGCCGGCCTCCAGGGCGACCATCCGCTCTCCCCCGTCGGCGAGCTGATCCGGTTCGCTCCCACCGGTCCGATGGCCATCGGGCTGGCGGGCGGCCGCGCGGTCCTGGAGGCGGACCTGCGCGCCACCCACCGCTGGCGGGCCCAGAACCAGGGCAACGCCCTGCAGATCCTGGACCGCGGCATCCACTCCCTGATCGTCGTTCCCCTGCGGGCCCGCGGCGTGGTGCTGGGGATGGCGGGCTACTGGCGGGAGCGGGACTCCCCGCCCTTCGACGACGAGGACGTGTCCTTCGCGGAGGAGCTGACCGCCCGGGCGGCTCTGTCCATCGACAACGCCCGCCGCTACACCCACGAGCACAACATGGCCGTCACCCTGCAGCGCAGCCTGCTGCCCCGGGGTGTACCGGAGCAGTCCGCCGTCGAGGTCGCGCACCGCTACCTGCCCGCCCGGGCCGGGGTGGGCGGTGACTGGTTCGATGTCATCGCGCTGCCCGGCGCCCGCGTGGCCCTGGTGGTCGGCGACGTCGTCGGCCACGGCCTCCACGCCGCCGCCACCATGGGCCGCCTGCGCACCGCCGTGTACAACTTCTCCACCCTCGACCTGCCCCCGGACGAACTCCTGAGCCACCTGGACGAGCTGGTCACCCACATCGACACCGACGAGCAGGAGTGGCAGGGGATCACCGGAGCCACCTGCCTGTGCGCCATCTACGATCCCGTCTCCGGGCAGGTGACGGCCGCCACCGCCGGGCATCCCGGTCCCGCTCTGGTCCGCCCCGACGGAACCGTGTCCTTCCCCGAGGTGCCGGTCTCCCCGCCGCTGGGCCTGGGCGCGGGTCTGCCGATGGAGACCGTGACGGTCACCGTGCCCGAAGGCTCCCGGCTGGCGCTCTTCACCGACGGGCTCATCGAAAGCCGCGACCGCGATCCGGACGCGGGCCTGGCAGCGCTGCGCGCCGCCCTGGCCGGGCCCGCCCGCACCCCGGAGGAAACGTGCACCGCGGTGATCGACACGATGCTGGACGCCAGACCCGGCGACGACGTCGCGCTGCTGGTGGCCCGCACCCGCCTGCTGGACCCCTCGCGGATCGCCGAGTGGGAGGTGCGACCCGAGCCCGCGGCGGTGTCCCCGGTGCGCAACGCGTGCGCCCGCCGGCTGGCGGACTGGGGCCTGGAGGACATCGCCTTCACCACGGAACTCATCCTCAGCGAACTGATCACCAATGCCATCCGCTACGGCACCGAGCCCATCCGGGTGAGGCTGCTGCACGACCGCAGCCTGATCTGCGAGGTCTCCGACGGCTCCAGCACCTCCCCGCACCTGCGCCGGGCCGAGGCCACCGACGAGGGGGGCCGCGGCCTGTTTCTCGTCGCGCAGTTCGCCGAGCGCTGGGGCACCCGCTACACCGCCCGCGGGAAGATCATCTGGAGCGAGCAGGTCCTCCACGACGGGGCCGCGCCGCCCGCGGCGGACCTCGGGGAGGCCCTCCTGGCCGGGTGGGCCGACGAGGGGTTCTAACGTACGCACCGGTACGGCAGCCGCAGGAAGACAGCGAACACCACGGTCCGGGACTGCGCGGGCGAGGCGGCCGAACGTACGCTTGCCTCGATCAGTACGCGACGTTATGGAGCCTTTGTGCCCACACCCCGTCTCCGGACAGCCTCTGTCGCCGCCTGCCTGGCCCTCGCGGCGGCGCCCCTCGCTGCCTGCGGAGACGAGCCCACCGCCGCGCCCAGAGCACCCGCGGTGGCCACCTCGGCCGCGGACGCCGGCGGCATGGCAGCACTGACCACCGCGGCGAAGAAGGAGGGCTCGCTCAACACGATCGCGCTCCCGAGGGACTGGGCCAACTACGGCGCACTGATCGACGGCTTCGAGAAGAAGTACGGGATCAAGGTCACGGTGGAGAACCCGGAAGGCACCAGCCAGGACGAGATCAACGCCCTCAAGGAACACAGAAGCGACGGCCGCGCCCCCGACGTGGTCGACGTAGGGGAATCGTTCGCGCAGTCCGCGGCCCGGCAGGGCCTGCTCGCTCCGTACGAGGTCGCCGCGTTCGACCGGATCCCCGGGGAACAGAAGGACCCGAAGGCCCGCTGGTACAACAACTACGGCGGCTACATCTCGATCGGCTGCGACGCCAGGCGCGTCAAGACCTGCCCCGCGACCTTCGCCGATCTGCGCAAGCCCGAGTACAAGGGCCAGGTCGCGCTCAACGGCGACCCCACCAAATCCGGCTCCGCCTTCGCCGGAGTCTATGCGGCGGCCCTGGCGAACGGAGGTTCCTTCGACGACATCCAGCCCGGCATCGACTTCTTCGCCGAGCTCAGCAGGAACGGCAACTACATCCCGGTCCCCTCCTCACCGGCCACGATCGCGAAGGGCCGGACCCCGATCAGCATCGACTGGGACTTCCTCAACCTCGGATACGCCGACGAATTCCGCGAGAAGGGCGCGGACGTCGACTGGCGGACCGCCATCCCCTTCGACGGCAGCTTCGCCGAGTACTACGCGAACGGGGTGAACAAGGACGCCCCGCACCCCGCGGCGGCACGTCTGTGGCAGGAGTACCTCTTCAGCCCGGAAGGCCAGAACCTCCGGCTCGGCGCCTATGCGCGCCCCGTCCTCATGGATGCCATGGAGAAGGACGGCACCCTCGACAAGGCCGCAGCCGAGAAGCTGCCGACGGTCGAGGGCACGCCGACGTTTCCGACGGAGGCGCAGACGGCGAAGGCCAGAGAGGCCGTCAACCGCGGCTGGGCCGAGGCCGTCTCGGGCTGAGGGCCGAGAACGCCGTGTCCCGGTCCTCCGCCGTGACCTTCGAGCAGTGGGGAGGCGGGGCGCGTCGATCTGCGGGCCTGAGCGGTGGTTCGGTTCCGGTGGGGGACGCGGCAATGTACCAGCCTTCCGAGTGATCGCCCGGATGTTTATCCAATGGTGATGGTCCGACGGTGACGGCACCACATGTGGCACTAGCGTCCCGTGGCACCCCGGGAATGCGGGCGTGCACCGCACGGCACGTGCGGAACCTCCAGCCCCCGCACCCCTCCCGGCCCTTGAGCAAGGAGGCACAGTGCTGTCATTCCGGCGGCGTTCCGCCAGCGGCTTGTCGGTGGCCACGAGATACACGATCGGAAGCGGTGTCGTCATCGCCGCCCTCGCCGTCACGCTGATCGCGTTGCTGATCCCCGTGGACAGCTTCGGCGGCCGCGCCTCTGCCGCGGCGGCGGGACCGGCCGGCGACGACGACGGCGCAGGGATCATGAGTACGGCGTACGGGCCGCTGACCCCGGCGGACCGCGACTTCATACGGAAGGTGCGCCTGGCCGGACTGTGGGAACTGCCCGCGGGCAAGCAGGCCCAGCAGCGCGGCACCCGGCCCTCCATCCGAACGGCGGGGGACCACCTGGTCGACGGCCACACGGAGCTCGACCGTCAGGTCATCCAGGTCGGCCAGGCCCTCGGCGTCGCCCTGCCCGACCAGCCGACCGCACAGCAGCAGGACTGGCTCGCGCAGATGACGCGGGCGGCTCAAGGGGAGCCGTACGAGCGGGTGTTCGTCCAGCTGCTGCGGCGGGCGCACGGCAAGGTCTTCGCGCTCGTGGCCGCCATCCGGGCCCAGACCCGCAACTCCATGGTCCGCGCCCTCGCCACGTCCGCCAACGCCACCGTCCTGGACCACATCTCGGTGCTGGAGGAGAGCGGGCTGGTCGACTTCGACACGCTGTCCGACCAGCCCGCTCCCCCCTCCCCCAAGCCCGTCGCCCTCCTGGGCGCTCCCGCCCTCCCCTCCTCTGTCCGATCGACGAAGTGAAGTGATCACATGAGCCAAAAAGGCCACAAACGTCCCCGGATCTCGAACAAGCTCCTCGCCGTGGTCTCCGCTCTGGTGCTGGGCGGTGGCGGAGTCGCCGTCGTCGCCGGCAACGCCTCCGCCGGCCAGGACGACAACCGCGGGGGCAAGTCCGTCGCCACCATCGACTGCCCCGACGTGGGCGACAAGCTCACCGCCGTCCCCGAGCAGGCCAAGGCGCAGGTGGGCGAGAACCTCGCCGAGCTCGACGCCCAGGTGGCCGATGCCTACAAGCGGCTCGCCTCCGGTCAGGCCAAGGGGGACGCCCTCCTCGGAGAGCTGCGCGACCAGCGCGGCAAGACCATCGAGAAGGTGGCCGGGGCGATCGGCGACAACGGCGCGCAGAAGCCCGAGGAACTGAAGGCGCTGAGCGGCTGCGAGATGAAGCAGGCCCCGGCGGACGCCAACCAGGCGGCCGACGCGAGCGCCGCCAAGAGCCTCGGCCAGAAGGGTGGCCCGGCCAAGAGCGACTTCGTCAACATCAACAAGGTACGGCCGAACGTGCGCACCCCCGCGGCCCAGTCCGGCGCCTCCAGAGGCTCCTTCAGTTCCAGCTGCGGACGCAACGAGGAGAAGCACTTCAACCCGGACAACGTGATCGTCGCCCCCGGCGTCTCCAACGGCGCGCACCACATGCACGACTACGTGGGCAACAAGACCACCGACGCGTTCTCCACCAACAACAGCCTCGCCGCCTCCGGCACCACCTGCACCAACGGAGACCAGTCCACCTACTACTGGCCGGTCCTGCGGCTGCGCGACGGAAAGGCAGAGCGGGACGCCCAGGCTCCCGGCGGCGGCCAGGACGGCAACGTCGGCACGATCCTGCAGCCGAAGCAGGTGACGATGACCTTCAAGGGTAGTCCGGTCGGTCAGGTCAAGACCATGCCCCGGTTCCTGCGCATCATCACGGGTGACGCCAAGGCGTTCACCAACGGCACCGCCAACGCCAACGCCTCGTGGAGCTGCACCGGCTTCGAGAACCGCCAGCTGAAGGACAAGTACCCGATCTGCCCCAAGGGCAGCGACGTCGTCCGCACCTTCACCTTCCAGAGCTGCTGGGACGGCAAGAACGCCGACAGCGCCAACCACCGGACCCACGTGGCCTTCCCGGACAAGGCCGGACGCTGCCCGAACGGATTCACCGCCATCCCGCAGCTGGTGCAGCGGATCACGTACGGCGTCGCACCGGGTGCCCGCTTCGCGGTCGACAGCTTCCCCGAGCAGCTGCACAAGCCGGTCACCGACCACGGCGACTTCATCAACGTGATGTCGAACGGCCTGATGAACAAGGCGGTGAACTGCATCAACGGCGGTCGCGTCTGCCGCTGACACCCCGCACCGCGCACCGCGCGGTCCCTGCTCCCGGGCCGGGCGCCCCCTCCTCCCCCCACGATCGCGCCCGGTCCGGGAAAGGTGCCGGTCCGGAGCCGACTTCGGGCCGGCACCGCCCCGCGGCACCCGGTCCGGCCGGGTCCGACCTCCGAGGAGTGGCATGTCAGGCTCTGGTGACTCCGCGGCCGGCCCGCGGTCCCCGGGCGGGGCCGCGCCCCCGCCCTCCGACGCGGAACTGACCCTGCTGCTGCGCCGCGGGTACGGCGCGGGCGAAGCGGACCCGGCGGTCTGCGCCCTGCTGTACCGGCGCCACCGGCGGGCCGCCCTGGCGTACGCGCGCACGTGCTGCCGGTCTCCGCAGGACGCGGAAGACCTGGTGTCGGAAGCCTTCCTGCGGACCTTCCAGGCCGTTCGCGCCGGGGCGGGACCGCGGGGGCCCTGGCGCTCGTACCTGCTGTCCGTCGTCCGCCACACCGCCATCCAGTGGCGGGACGGCGCCGGACGGACGCTGCTGACCTCCGACTTCGACACCTGGCGCCAGCCGGGCCCGGTGGGCGGGGACCCGCAGCAGCAGTGGGTGGCGGGTGAGGACCGCAGGCTCGTCGCCCGCTCCTTCGCCGGGCTGCCGGAGCGGTGGCGGCTCGTGCTGTGGCACACGCTCGTCGAGGAGGGCTCCCCCCACAAGGTCGCCGCGCTGCTGGGCATCACCCCCAGCGCGGTGACCTCGTTGGCGTTCCGGGCCCGGGAGGGGCTGCGCGAGGCGTACCTGCGCGCCCACGTGGAGGCGGCGGCGGACGGCCGCTGCCGCCCCTACGCCGGCCTGCTCGGCCCGGCCGTCCGCCGGGGCGGTGCGCACCTGTCCCGCGCACTCGCCCGCCATCTGGCGCAGTGCGGGAACTGCGCCCGGGCGTACACCGAACTCCTGGACCTCAACTCGACGATGCGCGGTGCGGTGTCCGCACCCTGCGCCGCACGGTAGGCAACGCCGTCCGGCGCCGCACGGCGTTCGCCCGGACCGAAGCCGTCCCCGCTCCCGCTTCCCCCCTGTACGAAGGGCCCCGGCCCGGCCCCGCTGAGACGGGTCCGGGCCGGGGCCCTTCCTTCGTACGGGGGCCGCGGCGCCCGCGGGTCACAGGCCGTTGACGCGGGCCATCCTCCCGACGGCCAGGGCCGGGAAGTCGGCGGTGACCACACGGGCCGCCCGGCGGCCCACCCGCGAGTGCTGGCGCCGCACCTGGGCCATGAGCCGGCGGCTGCGCAGGGCCATCTCCAGCTCGAAGCGGGTGCGCGGGTCCCGCAGGCCGGTACCGAAGAGCTTCTCCAGCTGGCGCATGCGGTAGCGCACGGTCTGGGGGTGCACACTGAGCGCCTTCGCCGCCTCGGGGGCTCCGCCGCCCTCCAGCCAGGCGAGCAGTGTCACCTCCAGCCGCTCGCTCTGGCGCGGGGTCAGGTCCGCGAGCGGCCGCAGCCAGCGGGCGGCGAGGGCGTGGGCCAGGGGCTCGTCCTGGAGGAGGAGCAGGGTGGAGAGGTGGTCGTCGACGAAGACGGCCCGGGCGTCCAGGCCCCCGCGGTTGGGGGTCAGCGCGAGCAGGCGCACGGCCCAGCGCAGCGAGGACGCCGTGTCGCGGAGCGGTACCGCGTGGCCGACGGCGGCGAACCGGCCGCGCAGGGGGAGTTCCAGGGGGGCTCTGGCGTCGGTCTCGGCGCTTGGGACGAGCAGGCAGGGGCGGCCCGCGAACATGCCGGCGAGCGAGTCGTCCAGTACGGCCGCCAGCTGCTGGGCGTCGCCGGGAGCGGCGAGCGCCACGGCGCGCACGGCGGGCGGGAGGGGCCAGCCGGCCGCCTCGGCGAGCTCGCCGATGGAGCTCTCGGACCCCTGCCGGTCATCGGTCAGGGCGTTGAACAGTTCTTGGCGCGCTCCGTCGGACGCGGCGGCCGGCTCCGGCCGGTACCCGCGCGGGTCTCCGCGCGTCTCTCCGCGCGTCTCTCCGCGTTCCTCTTCACGCGTGTCTGCGCAGGTGTCCGCGCGTGTGTCTCCGCGCGTCACTTCACGCGTGTCCGCGCGCGTCACTGAGCGTCCGCCCCCGTGCCCGCCGCCCGGTCCGTCCTCTCGGCTGTGTTCGCGGGAGGGTTCTCGGGCAGGTTCGCGGGTATGGGCACGGGTGTGTTCCAGGACGGTCTGCCGGTCGTCGTGCCGATTCTTGTCCTCGTCCCTCTCCTCGCCCTTCTCCCTGTCCTTCACTTCCGCCATCCGCGGCCGCACTTGCGACGGCACCTTGGACAGGCGCGGCACCGCGGGCCGGGCCGGCGCGTGGGCCGGGGAGGAGGGCTGGGCATGTGCCCGGGTCTGCCCGTCGCGATAGCCGAGGGCGTTCAGCAGTGCCTCTTCCACGCACTGTCTGAGCAGTTCGTCGTCGAGGGCATCGTTGTCATAGACAAGAGTGGAAAGTCCCGGAATTCCATGCAGAAGCTCCTCCACTATCTCGGCGGCCAGCGTGGGGAGTTCCCTGCGCAGTACGCGGGTCCACTCGCCTCTTGGGCGGGACCAGATGCGGTTCAGAAGTTCGCACATCGTTTTCCTCGTTCGTGCCGGGGTGAGGCTTGCCCGGAGTGCGGCAAGCCCGCCGAGGTTGACTCCTTGTCAACAGTGGCGTCTGACATAGAGACTTGAGGCCCTCGTACTCCCTCCTAGAGGGGTCCGGCCATCTGCGGTCCCGCGACTTTGCCGTGTCTTTACCGACGAGTACGCGTAGATGGCGGGCGGTGCGGGGGCCTGTCGCAACCTCCGCTGGAGGGGAATCTTCCGGTGTTGTTCGATGCGCCGGAGACGCGGTGCGAGAAATTATCACGTTTCGATAAATCCTGTGGAGCCGCCTGACCGCTCCACGATGCTTCTGCACTCCGGCCCCTAGCTCCCTCGGCCGGCGCAGGAGTTCACAGCGCTGCCGGGCACTACCGACCACGACCCCCGGGTGCCGAGCGCCGGTGGAGTGCTCGGATCCCAGGCGCACAGGAGATCTGGATGCCCCTGTCCCAGCCCCACATGCCACGCTCGCACAGAGCCCGTTCCCGGAGCCGCCACGCCGCGGCGACAGCTCCGGCCGCGGGCCGGCGTGCCGTTCGGCGACCCTCCCTCTTGCCCGCTTCCGGACGGTTGCGGCCCGGTGTGGTCGCCGCCGTCGGCGCGGCCGTCGTCACCCTCGTCGTCGCGACCCGCGCGGGCGCGCTGACCCAGCTGTGGGACTTCCTCGACTTCGGAGCGGGCGTCCTCTCGCTCGTCTCGCTCACCTCCACCGTCCTGTGGGGGCTGGTGGCGACCGACCGGGTCCTGCTCGGTTCGGGCCACCGGCTGATCGCCCAGGGCGTGCACCGCGGCCTGGCCGTGGCGGGGCTGGGTTTCCTGGCCCTGCACATCTGGGTCAAGGTCGCGGAGTCGCAGACCACCGCCACGGCGGCGGCGCTGCCCTTCACCGACGTGGACCAGCCGGTGCTCATCGGCCTCGGCACCCTGGCCGGCTACCTCTTCGTGTCGGTGGCCGTGTCCGGCGCCCTGCGCAGCGTGTTCGCCACGAAGACCCGCTCGCTGTGGTGGCGGGTCCTGCACTTCGGGGCCTACCCCGCCTGGGGCGCCTCCCTGGTCCACGGGCTGAAGGCGGGCCGTTCCGCGAGCGGTTGGGTGACGGCTGCCTACGCCCTGGCCCTGATCGGCGTCGCCACGCTCGTCGCCCTGCGCGTCAAGTCCCGCATGGACGGTACGGGTGCCAGGCCGCCGGCGCAGCCGGGCATCGCCCCCACCCGGATGAGGCAGGTCTCCTTCGCCCGGCCCCGTCCGGAACGCGGCGCCGACGGGCCGCCCCCGCAGCCCGCCCCGCCGCCGCCCCGGCCCGAGAACCCGCCGTACGTCGCCGCGAACCCGCCGTACGCCGCCACCGTCTACATCCCGAACCAGGCTTCCGCGGCGCAGGACGTTCCGGCCGAGCGCCTCGCCACCCGCGAGCGGTGGCTGTGAGCGGCGGTCCGCGCCCCAGCCTCGGCTGCGTGGGCGCCCCCCGGCTGCTGGCCGGACTCGACCAGGTTCCGCGACTCGACCGGGTCGCGCACCTGACGACGCACGGCTCGCTCCCCCTCTACCGCCCGGACGAACTCGTCGAACTCGCCGACAACATCGACCTCCGGGGGCGCGGCGGGGCCGCCTTCCCCTTCCACCGCAAACTGCGCGCCGTGATGCGCTCGGCCCGGGGCCGTGACGGCCGGACCGCGGTCGTCGTCAACGGGAGCGAGGGCGAGCCGAGCTGTCTCAAGGACAAGGCCCTGCTGCTGCACGCCCCGCACCTGGTGATCGACGGCGCCCTGCTGGCGGCCGCGGCGCTCGACGCCGAGGACGTCGTGATCGCCGTCACCCGCGACGATGTGGAGCAGTCGGTACGGGAGGCCATCGCGGAACGCGGCCCGTCCGGCCGCCGGGTGCGCGTGGGACGGCTTCCCGAACGCTTCGTCACGGGCGAGGGCACCGCGATGATCAGCGGACTGAACGGCGGCCCGACCCTTCCCTCCGGGCAGAAGGTACGGACCAGCGAGAGGGGACTGGGCGGAGTGCCCACCCTGCTGTCGAACACCGAGACCTTCGCCCAACTGGCCCTCGCCGCACGGCTGGGCGCGCTGGACTTCCGTACGGTCGGGCTCCCCTCGGAGCCGGGCACCATCATGCTGACCGTCGCGGGGGCCACCGTCGTCGAAGTGCCGGCGGGGACCTCGATGGCGTACGTCCTGGAGCTGTGCGGCACCGGTCCCGGGCAGGGCGTGCTCGTCGGCGGCTACCACGGCAAGTGGCTGGACCCCGGGTCCGCCCGCTCGGCGGAGATCTCCCGGGAGTCCCTGGAGTCCCTCGGGGCGAGACTGGGCGCGGGAGCGGTGCTCCCGCTGCCCGAGGACACCTGCCCGATGGGCGAGGTGGCGCGGGTCACCCGCTGGATGGCGAACGAGACCGCCGGCCAGTGCGGCCCCTGCGTACGCGGACTGCCCGCGCTGGCGGACGTACTGGACGAGGCCCTGCGGGGCGGCGGCAGGACGGCGCTGGAGATGCTGGAGGCGCGGATGGCCGGCGTCATGAAGCGCGGTGCGTGCAGTCATCCGGACGGCACGTCGCGCTTCGTCGCCTCGGCCCTGTCCGCGTTCCCCGACGAGTTCCGGGACCACGCGCTCGGCAGCGGGTGCGGGAGGCGGGTCCTGGGGGCGCTGCCGCTGCCCGAGGACGAGAGCCCCGAACGGCTCGTCGTGGACTGGACGCTGTGCAAGGGGCACGGGCTGTGCGTGGACATCCTTCCCGACGTGGTGCGGCTCGACGCGGACGGCTATCCCGCCGAGGCGTCCATGGCCGTACCGGGCCGGCTGCGGACGAAGGCGCTGCGCGCCGTGCGGCGCTGCCCGGCGCTGGCCCTGCGCATCCTGGAATGAGGCCGTGAACGGCCGCGGACGGCTTGCGCGTTCAATGTTGGCGCGATCTGACAAATTCCGTGGGATATGAACGCCCGCCGACGCGGGCCCCGTATCAATGAGCGAAGGCACACGAACACGGAACCGAATTGAAGGAGAGATCGTGAACACAAGGCGTCGTGGAGTAATCGCCGGATCGGCGGTAGCGGTACTGCTGCTGACCGCAGGGTGCGGAGCCGCCGACACGTCCTCCGGAAATGCGAGTGCAGTACAGCCGGCGGGCTCCGGTAAACAGCTCGGCTCGGCCTACGATTCGAACGGCGGCTACGGGGCCGAAATGGAAGCGGGTGCCGGGGCGGGTGCCGGGTACGGCAGCGTCACCCCCGACGCCGCGGGCGCGGCCGCCAAGGCCGGGCCGGCCGGGGAGCTCAAGGTGCGGGACGTCCCGGGGCTCGGCTCCGCGGTCACCGACGGTGAGGGCTGGACGCTCTACCGCTTCGACAAGGACACGCCGAAGCCCCCCAAGTCGAACTGCGAGGGCGACTGCGCGAAGGTCTGGCCCGCGGTGGCGGCGGACGACGCGAAGGCCGGGGCGGGCATAGACGCAGGTCTGCTCGGCTCGGTCGCCCGGGCCGACGGCTCCCGGCAGCTGACGCTCGCGGGGTGGCCCGTGTACCGCTACGCGAAGGACACCAAGCCCGGGGACACGCTCGGTGAGGGCGTCGGCGGCACCTGGCACGTCCTGGGAGCCGACGGGAAGCCGGCCGCGGCGGGCGGGAAGGGCGAGGGCCAGGGATCGGGCACCGGCGCGGCGCCGGCCCCCGCCCCGGCACCGGAGGCGTCCGAGGAGAAGCAGAAGGAAGCGGCGATCGAGCTTTCCGCCCGCACGAATGCCGTATTGGGCACCATCGTCGCCGACGCGCAGGGGCGGACGCTCTACCGGTTCGACAAGGACAGCGCGTGGCCGATGAAAATCGGCTGCGTCGGGGCCTGCCTCGACACCTGGAAGCCCGCCAAGCCCGTCGACAAGACGAAGGTGAAGGGAATCGCCGCCGAAATGATCGGGACGGTGAAAAGGCCCGACGGAAGCGAGCAGCTGACCATCGACTGCTGGCCCGTCTATTCCTTCACCGGTGACAAGGAAGCGGGTGACATCACCGGTCACAACAAGCAGGGCCTCTGGTTCGCCGTGACCGAGAAGGGCAAGAAGGCCAAGGCCGTGAGCTAGGCGTCCCCGCTCCGATCCCGAAGCCTCCCCCGAGCGGTCCGGGCCTGTTGGACGACAGCACCCAGGCCGTCCCTCGCGGGCCGGGCCCGCCCCGACCAGACCCCCGGCACCCGCCCGGCCCAGGATCGCGTAGAACCCCCCGTACGCCGCGTCGACGTGCACCCGCGCCCCGTACCGGCGCGCCAGCGCCAGCACCTCGTGCACCGGGTCCACCGCCCCCAGCCCCGTCGTGCCCGTCGTCACCACCACCGTGCCGATCCGCCCGCCCCGCAGCGCACCCTCCAGCGCCCCCAGATCGATCCGGCCGCGGGCGTCCGCCGCGATCCGGTGGCCCTCCATGCCCAGCACGTGGCACATCCGCTCGTGCGTGTAATGGCACTCGGAGCTGTAGGCGACCCCGCGGTCCGGGTGCAGCTGCCGGGCCACGTACAGGGCCTCCAGGTTCGCCATCGTGCCGCTCGTCGTCAGATGCCCGACGTGCGACGCGAGACCGAACATGCCGGCCAGCTCCGCGACCGCCTCCCGCTCCATCTCCGTGGTCGCGGGCCCGCCCTCGGCGGCATGGTTGTTCGGGTTGAACAGCATCGCGGTGAGATAGCCGGTCACCGCCGCCGGATGCGGCGGCTTGACCATCTGTCCGGCGTAACGCGGGTGGAAGAACGGATAGTTGTGGTCCATCCGTTTCGCGAGACGGTCGAAGGCCTCGGTGAACGCCTCCGGCCGCACCCGGTGCGCCTCATGGGACTCGTACGGGCCGAACTGCCCGCCCCACCGCTCCGCCACCCCCAGCGCGCGCGGCAGCCAGTCGCGTAAGTCGTGCAGGTCGTGCAGGTCCACGGGAGCCTCCCCAGCACCGCCCGTGGGCGGCGCGCGTCGCGCGTACGCGGTCATACGTACGCACGAGGAGCGTTGCCCAGCCCCCGCAAGGCCCGCGCAACGCCGGGCCCGCGCACACCATCCCGCCTCGAGCGCTGCGCAAGCCGCGTCTGGTGCACTCGCGGCCCGACACCCGCGTGGAGCCGTCCACCGCCGGCCGCCCGCGGCGCCGGCCCGCCCCGGGCGCCCGCGCGCACCCATCCCACCCCTTCCCAGGAGGACACCCCATGGTCACCAGACGCAGCCTGCTCAGCGGCGCCATCGCCGCGACCGGCGCGGGTCTGCTCACCACCGGCGGGCTGACGCCGCTGCTCAGCACCCGCTCCGCGCAGGCCACCGCACCCGCCCCCGCCCGGACGAAGCCGGTCACCGTCCCGCCGCCCTTCACCGTACGGATGCCCCTCACCCCCGTCCTCGCGCCGGTATCCACCCTGGGCGGCCAGGACACGTACGCCGTCACCATCAAGGAAGTGACCCGGGAGATCCTCCCCGGAGCACAGACCAAGGTCCTCACCTACGACGGCCACTTCCCCGGACCGGTCCTGCGCGCCCGCAGCGGCCGCAAGGTCGTCATCCGCCACCGCAACACCCTCACCATGCCCGTCTCGGTCCACCTGCACGGCGGCAACGTCTCACCGGAGAACGACGGCGGCCCGATGGACACCTTCGCGCCCAACACCTCGCGGACCTACACCTACCCCAACCAGCAGGCCGGAGCCGGCCTCTGGTTTCACGACCACGCCCACCACATGGAGTCCGAACACGTCTTCCGCGGCCTGTCCGCGACCTACCTCCTCTCCGACGACACCGACCGGTCCCTGCCGCTGCCGGCCGGCCAGTACGAGATCCCCATCGCCCTGCGCGACGCCCGCTTCGACGAGAGCGGACAGCTCGTCTACGTCATGGACGACGTCTTCGGCCGCACCACCGTCCTCGCCAACGGCCGACCGAGCCCCTACGTCGAGGTCGCCGCCCGCAAGTACCGCTTCCGCCTCCTGAACTCCTCCAACATGCGCTTCTTCCAGCTCCGCCTCGCCGACGGCGGCCCCCTCACCCAGATCGGCACCGACGGCGGACTGCTGGAGCGCCCCTTCACCACCGACACCATCGGCCTGTCCCCGGCCGAACGCGCCGACGTCATCATCGACTTCTCCCGCTACCCGGTCGGCACGAAGATCGTCCTGGAGAACACCCTGGGCCCCGGAACCCCCGACCAGGTCGGCAAGGTCCTGCGCTTCGACGTCGTACGCACCGCACCCGACCCCAGCCGGATACCGGGCCACCTGCGCACCCTGCCCGCCCTGCGCCCGGCCACCGTCCAGCGCAACATCGTCCTGAGCATGGACGAGGACGGCCGCCAGGAGCCGCGGGGGTTCATGGACGGCCAGGTGTGGGACTACCAGCGCATCGACCAGACCGTCGCGCACGGCAGCTCGGAGATCTGGACCGTCACCAACACCAACAAGCTCGCCCCGCACAACTTCCACATGCACCTCGTCCAGTTCCGCGTCCTGGAACGCAACGGCGCCCCCGCGGGACCGGCCGAATCCGGGCCGAAGGACACCGTGCGCCTCTTCCCCGGCGAGAGCGTCAAACTGCACGCCACCTTCGACACCTACCGCGGCACCTACGTCTACCACTGCCATCTGCTGGACCACTCGGCGATGGGCATGATGGCGAACTTCCGCATCCGCTGACCGCACCCGTGCCCGCACCCGTGCCCGCGCCCGCACCCGTGCCCGCGCGTGCGGCCGCGACGGCGGCCCGGCCGGGGGACAGGCGGGCGCGCCGGCGGGGGCGGGGGAGGGGCCCGCCCCCGCTCGACGCGCGCTCAAGGACGAGCCGAGGAACGAACGGAAGGATTCTCGACAACAGACCATGTCCGGCCGTGTCCCCCACGAGTCCCCGCATGAGTCCGAGCACCAGCGCACAGCCCTTTTGCTCCGCACCACGACCCCAGGAGGCAGGCCAGGCCCACGCCCCTCCCCGCCCGCCCCGAACCCCGCGCGCCGCCCCGGCGTTGGACCAGTCCTCAAGCGGGCTTCCGGCCGTCCTCGGCCACCGGAAGCGATCATCGGGGACACCGGGGCGCACGCGCGGCGGCAGCCGTCCCCGACGGCACCCGAGACCACCACCGCACACCCACGAGCCCCAGCCCACAAGCCCACAAGCCCACGAGCCCACACCGCGCACCGCGCGAACCCCAGCCCACAAGAAGCCCACAGCCCGAGACCCGGACACCGAAAGGGAAGAGGAGGGAAGCGATGGCCGCCACCGTGGCCATGACCGTGGTCGTCACCCCCGGCCCCCCGCCCTCCCTCGACCTCCACGGCACCCTCACCCCCGCCGCACTCAGGGCCGCCCTCGCCACCCTCCCGCCGTGCACGGCGACCCTGCACCGGCACACCCCGTACCACCACACCCTCACCCTGCCCCCGCCGCCGTTCCCCGCGGGGCACCTGTCCGACCTGCTGACCGGCGCCCCCGCCGGACACCCCCGGCCGCGCACCACGGAACACCACCAGCCGCCCGCCCGCCGCCCCGCAGGCCCCGGACCGCACCCCGCACTGCCCGCCACCCCCCTGCAACGCCACACACTGCTGGACGCGATGACCCGCCCCGGCACCGGACTGCACGTGGAACAGCTCCACTGGCGCTGGCACGGACCGCTGGACACCCGGCGGTTCACCGCCGCCTGGCAGACCCTCTACGACAGCGAAGCGGTCCTGCGGACCGCGCTGGCCCGGCCCCCCGCACCCGGAACCGGACCCCTGGTCGCCGTCCACCCCCACGCCGTGCCCCCACTGGAACGCCACACGCGCGGCAGCGCCGACTGGCACGCCCTGCTGCTCAGCGAGCGCACCCGCGAGTTCGACCTGTACCGGCCCGGCACGGCCCTGCGGATCGCCCTGCTGGAAGAACCGGACCGGGCACACCGCGTCCTGCTGACGTACCATCAGGCACTCCTCGACGGCTGGAGCGCCCGCCTCCTCCAGCGCGCCCTGTACCGCGCCTACCTCGCCGACGGCCGGCCGGCCGGCAGCATACGGCGGCCCGACATCCGCGACCACCTGCGGTGGACCGCCGGACAGGATCCGCAACCCGCCCGGGACCACTGGTCCCGCACCCGGATCCCCGCGGCCGCGGCCCGCCTCCCGCTCCGCCCGCCCACCGGACCCGCCCGCCGCGGACACGGACGCACCCGCCGCCGGCTCACCCCCTACGAGGCGCTGCGCCTGCGGAACTGGGCCGCCGACCGCGGCGCGACGGAGAGCACCGCCCTGCACGCGGTCTGGGCCCTCCAGCTCCACCACGCCGCCCCGGCCCCCGGCACCGTCGCCTTCGCGGCCGCGGTCTCGGGCCGCGGCATCCCCCTCCCGGGCGCCGACCGCCTCCCCGGCCCGCTGCGCGGCGCCGTCCCCCTCCACGTCCGGATCGACCCGGCCGCCCCGCTGACCCGGCTCCTGGCCGACCTGACGAGCCAGGCCCTGAACGCCTCGTCCTACGAATGGATCACCCCGGCCCAGTCAGCCCACTGGTCCCAACTCCCCACCCCCCACACCACCCCGCCCCCCACCACAGCCCCACACCCCACCCCGGACCACACCCGCACCCCGGGCACCACCCCGAACCACGCTCCCGACCCCGCCCCGGGCCCCACTCCGGGCTCCGCCCCCGCGCTGGTCCCGGGTTCGGCCGGGGGCTCCGGCCTCGGCCGTGTCCCGGCGCCGGTGCCCGGCCCCGCCGGGGCCACCGGCCCGGTCCTGGGCCCCGGAGGCCAAGGACCCGGCCCCGCCGCGGGCCCGGCCGGAGCCTCCCCCCAGAGCCCCGCCGCAGGCGGCCCGGCAGACGGTACCGCCGTCCCCGACTCCCTCATCGCCTTCGAACCTCACGCCCCCGCCCGGCCCGACGGCGACCCCGTCCACGCCGAGCTCGCCGCCGAAGGCGTACGCGTCGGGCCCGCCGAGGTCCTCGCCGCGCACACCGCGCTGCCGTTCGCCGTCACCGCGCAGCACGACGCCGACGGCGGACTCGTCCTCACCGCCGTCCACGACCGGGCCCGCGTCACCGACGCCGACGCCGCCGAGACCCTCGCCCAGACCGCCCGCATGCTGCGCGAACTGCCCTCCGCGGCACGGGAACCCGTCACCGTCGCCGACGCCCTGGCCCTCCTCGCCGGCACCTCCGCCGTACCCCGCGCCACCCAGCCCGCGGCCCGTACGCTGCGCCTCCTGCGCGCGGCGGCCCGCGCCGGGGCCGGCACGATCTGCCTGCTCCCGCCACCCGAGGCACCCCCCGGCTGCTACGACGCGCTCGCCGCGGCCTACCCGGGCCCGCAGGCGCTGGCCACCCTGCGGCCCCCCGCCGACGCGCGGACCGTGCTGGCCGCGCTCCGGCCCGCCCTGGCCCGCGGCGAACCGCTGCTGCTCGGCGGGTTCACCGGCGCCGGCACCCTGGCCTGCGAGGTCGCCGAACGCATCGCCTCGCACGGCTGGCACCCGCCCCTCGTCGTGATCGGTGCCGCCACCCCCGCCACCGCCGGCGGACCCGATCCGGTCCGGGCCCTGGCCCTGACCCTGGAGACGGCCGCGGCCGCAACCGCCCGGCCCTGACCGACACCCGCCGACCCGACCACCCCGCCGACCCGCCCGCCCCGACGATCCGTCCACCAACCACCAGGAGTGCCATGTCCCGCCGCCTGTTCACCTCGGAGTCCGTGACCGAGGGCCACCCCGACAAGATCGCCGACCAGATCAGCGACACGATCCTCGACGCGCTCCTCACCGAGGACCCGGCCTCCCGGGTGGCCGTGGAGACCCTCATCACCACCGGCCTCGTCCACATAGCCGGCGAGGTCACCACCAAGGCATACGCACCCATCGCCCAGCTCGTCCGCGCCAAGATCCTCGAGATCGGCTACGACTCCTCCACCAAGGGCTTCGACGGCGCCTCCTGCGGCGTGTCGGTATCCATCGGCGCACAGTCCCCGGACATCGCGCAGGGCGTCGACACCGCCTACGAGAAGCGCGTCGAAGGCGCCGACACCGCCGAGGACAACGACGCCCTCGACCAGCAGGGCGCCGGCGACCAGGGCCTGATGTTCGGCTACGCCTGCGACGAGACCCCCGAACTCATGCCGCTGCCCATCCACCTCGCGCACCGGCTCGCCCGCCGCCTCTCCGAGGTCCGCAAGGACGGCACCGTCCCCTACCTGCGCCCCGACGGCAAGACCCAGGTCACCATCGAGTACGACGGCGACCGGGCCGTCCGCCTGGACACCGTCGTCGTCTCCACGCAGCACGCCGCCGACATCGACCTGGACGCGCTGCTGACCCCGGACATCCGGGAGATCGTCGTCGAGCACACGCTGCGCCGCCTCGCGGAGGACGGCATCAAGCTGGAGACCGAGGGCTACCGCCTGCTGGTGAACCCGACCGGCCGCTTCGAGATCGGCGGCCCGATGGGCGACGCCGGCCTCACCGGCCGCAAGATCATCATCGACACCTACGGCGGCATGGCCCGCCACGGCGGCGGCGCCTTCTCCGGCAAGGACCCCTCCAAGGTCGACCGCTCCGCCGCCTACGCGATGCGCTGGGTCGCGAAGAACGTCGTCGCCGCCGGCCTCGCCACCCGCTGCGAGGTCCAGGTCGCGTACGCCATCGGCAAGGCCGAACCGGTCGGCCTGTTCGTCGAGACCTTCGGCACCCACACCGTGCCCACCGAGCGCATCGAGCGGGCCATCACCGAGGTCTTCGACCTCCGCCCCGCCGCGATCATCCGCGACCTCGACCTGCTCCGCCCGATCTACGCCCAGACCGCCGCCTACGGCCACTTCGGCCGCGAACTCCCCGACTTCACCTGGGAGCGCACCGACCGCGCCGAACGCCTCAGGACCGCCGCCAGCGCCTGACACCGCCCCGCCCCGGGGCCCCGGCCCCGCTGCCCCACGCTGCCCCGCTCCACTCCGCCCCGCCGACATCAGTCCAGCTCACAGGAGTCCACGTGCGTATCGCGGTGACCGGATCCATCGCCACAGATCACCTCATGGCCTTCCCGGGCCGGTTCGTCGACCAGCTGCTCCCCGACCAGCTGGAACACGTCTCGCTGTCCTTCCTCGTCGACACCCTCGAGGTGCGGCGGGGCGGAGTCGCGGCCAATATCGCCTACGGTCTCGGCGGCCTGCGCCTGGAGCCCGTCCTCGCGGGCGCCGTGGGACCCGACTTCGCCGAATACGAGGTCTGGCTCAAGGAACACGGCGTCAACACCGACGCGGTGCACGTCTCCACCGAGCACCAGACCGCCCGCTTCATGTGCATGACCGACCGGGACACCAACCAGATCGCCTCCTTCTACGCGGGCGCGATGGCCGAGTCCGCCCGCATCGACCTGCGCGCCCTGCACGCCCGCACCCCCCTCGACCTGGTCCTCGTCTCGCCCAACGACCCGGGCGCGATGGTCCGCCACACCGAACAGGCCCGGGAACTGGGCATCCCCTTCGCCGCCGACCCCTCGCAGCAGCTCGCCCGCCTCACCGGCGAGGAGGTACGCAACCTGGTCACCGGCGCCCGCTGGCTCTTCACCAACGAGTACGAGTCCGCGCTGCTCCTGGAACGCACCGGATGGAGCCGCACCGAAGTCCTGGGCCGCGTCGGCACCTGGATCACCACCCTGGGCGCACAGGGCGTCCGCATCGACACCCAGGGCGAGCCGTCCCTGACCGTCGACGCCGTCCCCGACGCCCGTGTCGAGGACCCCACCGGCGTCGGCGACGCCTTCCGCTCCGGATTCCTGGCCGCCGTCAGCTGGGGACTGCCGCTGGAGACCGCCGCCCAGCTCGGCTGCGCCATATCGGCCCTGGCCCTGGCGGCCGTCGGCTCCCAGGCGTACGAGATCGAGCCCGGCCGGCTCCTGGACACCGTCCGCACGGTGTACGGGGAGCGGCCGGCCTCCCTGCTGGAACCGAAGCTGGGACAGCGGGCATGACCTCGAACGCGCAGACCCGGGCGGACGCCCTCCGTGAGGCGCTGGCCACCCGTGTGGTGGTCGCGGATGGTGCGATGGGGACGATGCTTCAGGAGCAGGATCCGTCGTTGGAGGACTTCCAGCAGTTGGAGGGCTGCAACGAGGTGCTGAACGTGACGCGTCCGGATATCGTGCGCACGGTCCACGAGGCGTATTTCTCGGTGGGTGTGGACTGTGTGGAGACGAATACGTTCGGTGCGAACTATGCGGCGCTGGCGGAGTA